>JBBSSY010000051.1:0-10617 GCA_038241595.1 Chitinophagales bacterium
AGGCAGCGTGGTCGAAACCGGGTCACACGAGTCACTGCTTGCAGAAAAAGGCCTCTATTACGCCATGTGGCGCCAGCAGATCGGCGAACGCAAGAACCGGGTAATGGCGTAATTACGTGGTATGAACCCGTTATTCTTCTTCTTTCTCAAAACGGTTCTTAATATAATTTATAATAGAACCAGGAGATTCGAGACCTTCCATATCGCTCAATTCGATCTCCAGCGCACGGGTGCTCATCTGTATTTCCGACAACGACAAAAACAACGAGGTCAGCATGGAGACCAGGCTGAATACAAAGAAAAGACCGGCAATCATTCTGATTTCTACGTAGATAAAAAACATGCTGACTACGCAAAGAAATAAACTTAATACGCCAAACAATTGCATCAGCCTGATCAGGCGCAAACGCAACCGCAGGTTTTCTATCTGCCGCAAAACACCCTCTTTATTAGTGTGATCTTTGTATCTCGAATGCAGGTTCCTGATCAGGCTTGCCAGCGCCAGGAACCGGTTCGTATAGGCCAGCATCAGCAATGAAATGGCAGGAAACAGTAAGGCAGGAGTGGTAATCGATAGTTCCATGCAGCATATTTACACTTAAAATTAAAGCATCTGCCCGGATCGTTCTGTTTTAAGTAATTGCCTTCTGCATACGATTTTGGATTAATTTAGGCCCAAACATAATGGATATGTCGGAAACAATAAAAGTGGGCCTGATAGGCTATGGCATTGCTGGCCAGGTATTTCATGCGCCGTTGATAAAAAGCGTCGCCGGGCTGGAACTCGTGACGATTAAAGCCTCCCGGCCCGAGCAGGTGGCACTGGCAAAGAAGCGTTATCCCTCGGTGACATTTGCTGCCAGCAATGACGAGATCATAAACGATCCCGGGATACAACTGGTGGTAGTGGCGACGCCCAATTCTTCGCATTTTTCACTGAGCAAAGCCGCCCTGCTGGCCGGTAAACATGTAGTCGTTGAAAAACCGTTCACCATTACCACGGCGGACGCCGACGAACTGATTGCTGTTTCAAAGAAGCAAAACAGGATACTAACGGTGAATCACAACCGCCGGTTCGATGGTGATTTCGCCACGATTCAAAAGGTGCTGAAAAGCGGCATGCTGGGTGAACTGGCAGAATTTGAGAGCCACTACGACCGTTTCAGGAATTATTTACGGCCGAATGCCTGGCGTGAGGAAGACATTCCCGGCGCGGGTATCCTGTATGACCTCGGCTCCCATTTAATTGACCAGGCACTGACCCTTTTTGGCTTGCCGAAAGCCATTACCGCCGATGAGCGCCTCCAGCGGATCGGCGCGAAAGCCACCGATAATTTCGAGGTAATCCTGGACTACGACCACCTAAAAGTAACGCTCAAAGCAGGTATGCTCATCCGGGAACCGTTACCACGTTTTATCATCCTGGGCCAGCAGGGAAGCTTTGTAAAATATGGCTCCGACGTGCAGGAAGCAGCCCTGAGAGCAGGCGCCGTGCCCATCGAAGAAAGCAATTGGGGGGCCGAGCCGGAAAATGTTTGGGGCAAAATAAACACTGAATACCAGGAGATGAATATCACGGGTCATATCGAAACGGAAAAAGGGAATTATGCAGCCTTCTACCAGAACGTATATGATGTAATTACCGGCAAAGCAGAACTCATCATTAAACCGGAAGAATCCCGCAACACCATACGGATCATTGAAGCTGCGATGCAAAGCAATAAGGAGCGGCGAACGCTACCCCTGCAATGGTGAGTTTTAGCTTTCAGCCATCAGCTATCAGCCAATACAGTGCCCGGTGCAGGGAATTCATTATTATCAGTTTCTCTGATTTTGTGGTTTATTTGCCAGTCGCCCGGACTGTAAAAGGCACATTGATTTTTATACTGAAATTTCTGCCCATATTAAAAACGCCTATCCGGCCGGTAACCGGGTTTTCAGCAGTATATTTTAAGCGGCTCAGGTGGTTCTGGTACGCGACGTCGCCCAGGTTATTTCCCGAAAAATAAAGACTGAACAAGGTATTCCCCTTGTGCGTGATATCCGCCCCAAAGCCGGCATTCACCAAACCATAGCCTGCAGTAGCCGTCTCCGTATTGTAACCGGTGAAGACATTGTTTTGGGCAAAAGTATTGTCCCACTCAAGCGACACATAAGCATTTCGGATGACATTTCCCTTCCTGGAAAAATCGCCGCGCACCTGGCTCAGCAACCGGGCCGCGGGAATAAAAGGCAGGTTGCTGCTGCCGTCCTGCGAATCACCCAGCTTGCCGCGAACATATGAAAAGGTGTTTTCAATGTGCAACCAGTCAAGCGGGTGCGGGTGAATATCAACATTGGCTTCTACCCCGTATAAACGTGCATTGTGCTGGTCAAAGGTAAAAGCGGTATTGGCATTTCCATCCACCAATACTATGGAATCGCCACCACTTTGAGACGACAACTTGCGGTAGAAAACGTAATTACTGATCTTATTATAAAACAGGCTGGCAGACATGGACACATGCTCGGTATTAACATCGAGGCCACCGTCCAGCTGCAGGCTTGTTTCAGATTTCAGGTTTTTATCGCCGTATTCATACCGGTTGGTTCCTTCATGTGCGCCGTTGCTCGAGAGTTCAGGCATGCTTGGTGCCCGGAAGCCCCGGGCCACATTAAATTTCAGGGTGATTGCTTTGGAAGCCTCATAGCTCAAGCCCGCGGAACCCGACAGGTTGGAGAAATCTTTATTAAGTTTATCGAATTTAATTTCGGTGCCTTCCCGTAATTCTTTGGAACGCAGCGTTCGGTTATCCGCACGCAGACCGCCGCTGACCGTCAGTTTGTCGTATGATTTTTTAACGTACGCAAAAACACCCGCATCAAAAAGATGATAGTCCGGGATGAGCGCCTCGATGCCTTTGTTTATGTTATGCTGCTGCATGCCATTTATGCCGATCGTAGCCGACCAGTTGTTCTTCTCCGCAAAGTGATACTGCACGTTGTAATTAATCGTTTGCAGGTCGAAAAACAATTGATTCTGTTCTGGGCTGAGTACGTTGCCAAACTCCTGCCGCTGGTTACGCTGGAATCCAACGTTCATGGTTAAGCGTCCCGCACCGAGGCGGAAACTGTTATCGGTACTGATCTTAAAATGGCGTACATGCTGCCGTGGTAAGTATGGACTTCTTGAATTAAAGTCCTTTGAATTAACGAGCTCTTCCTGTTCAACACCGCCTGCATTGACCAGTTTGGTAAATTGACCGGTGATCGGGTCCCGGTTGCCCTCGATTAAACCTAGTTTCTGGTTGAAATTGCTAATGAGCAGGTGACTAAATCCCCAACTCTTGTTGATGCCGACATAACCACCGAAATTCTGTTCATTGAATTTCGAGTTAAATACATCCTTGTCGTACTTGTTGGTATAATCGCGGGCCGATTTGTGAGAGCCGTATGCATTCCAGTTAAACCCGTTTACATTGCCGGCGATATTGGCATTCAGCCCTACCAGGCCATTGTTTGTCTGGTAATTGCCCAGCGCGTTTCCCTTGATGGTTCCTTCGGCAATGGGCACATTGGAAAGGATATTGATGACCCCTGCAAGCGCATCACTGCCATACATAATGGATGCAGGCCCCTTCAGCACCTCCGTTTTATTCACGCTGTATTCGTCGATTTCAATGCCATGTTCATCACCCCACTGCTGCCCTTCCTGGCGAACACCATCATTGACCACTACCAGGCGGTTATAACCCAGGCCGCGGATAGACGGTTTTGAAATGGCTGGCCCGGTAGAGATTTGTGAAACGCCTGGGATCTTGCTCAGCGCATCGATCAGGTTCGTGGAAGATGTTTTAAGTAGGTCCTGCCGTTTCATGATGTCTACCGGGATGGGTGATTTGCGCACGGATGTAGCGGAAGACACGCCTGTCACGATCACGGCTTCACTTTCAACCACCGCATGTGCCAGTGAAAAGTCTTTTTGCAGATCGGCACGAATGTCCAGGTTCAGCACGATGGACGTATACCCGGTAAAGGAAGTCTCCACCAGGTATTTGCCAGCAGACAGGTTTGAGATTTGGTACATTCCCTGCTGGTTGGAAACGCCGCCCCTTTTGATATCCGCGAAATAAATAGAGGCGCCGGCCAGCGGTTCACCGGTTTTACTGTCAGTAACTTTCCCTTGCAGAAAAACACTCCTGGTGCGCCGCGAATCTCCCGGTACTTTATCCGTGTTTTGCGAGTAGGTATTTTGAAAAAAGATTACCAGAAGACTCGTCAACATTGAAATCAAGGCACGTTTTTGCATAATTTGAAACTATGTTGCAAATATAGGAAGCTCCTTCAAATGGCATCAAAAAACGCAAAAAATTTTATTAATGAGATGTTATTGAGGCTTGTTTGATGAGATAACAAGCCGGAAAAGAGGCATGGTCAACAATAATTTTTCTACGTTCAACGAGCAAGATCATTCTTCATTGAACATTGAAAATTGACTGTTGAGTATTGAATATTTGTCAAATACCAGCTTGAGCTATAGTAGCATCACGTACCTGGAACGCTCCTTACGGCCGCACCTTCAGCATCGGCCGTACCTGTTGAACCGGACCGTTCTGAAAACGGGCATAGTAGGCACCGGTCGGCAGTGCACCGCTGTTAAAGTCAATATTGTAAACGCCCGGTGCATAGTCTTTTTCGGTCACCACTTTGATAACCCGGCCAGTGGTGTCCATAATCTGAACAAGTGTATGGCCGCCTTTTGTTTTAAAAGTAATTTTGGTTGTATCTACGAAAGGGTTGGGATAATTTAAAATGAGTTGATCGCCGGCCGCGCGGTTAAGATCCTGCAAGCCGGTAATCGCCAGCAGCGCATTGCAGGACGCCCCTTCGATCAGCGGCAGCGCCTGGAACGTTTTGTTGTTCAGCACAGACAACATATCGGCACTTTTTACACAGAACCAGTCACTCAGCAGCGAGGAGTAAATGCTGCGAAAATCATATTGCATCGGCACACTGTCATTTACCGATACGTTGGTGGGGATAGCCGGAGTAGTGCCGAGCACTCCAGTTTTAACATGTTTTCCAAACACGAACAACGGGGAAGCCGAACCATGATCGGTACCCGCATTCAGGTTTGATTGTATGCGCCGACCAAATTCCGAAAACGTCATACCCACTACGCGATCATCAACACCAAGTCCTTTCAGGTCATCCATAAAAGCCTTGATACCGTCCGAAACCCTTTTCAACAGGTTGGCATGCGTTCCAACCGTAGTATCAGAAGTGGTAACCTGCGTGGCGTGGGTGTCGAAGCTACCGGTGCTCACCATATAAACCCTTGTTTTTAATCCGCCTTTGATCAGCCTTGCCACAATCTTAAGCTGGGCCGCCAGGTCATTACTGGCAGGATAAGTTCCTTGCGACGTAACCTTTGCCGCCGCATTTTTTACCACGTCGGCATAGAGTTGTGTCTGCCTCGTTACCAGTCGCAGGTATGACAATTCCTTTCCCCACGGAGTATTTGGCGCAGGATCCTGCACGCCGTTCAGAAAATTGTAAAAAGAGGTCGGATCGCTGATACTCATACCCATGCTTACGCTGGGTCCCTGCAGGGCCAGTGACGTCACCGAACCGATTTGAATGGCCAGCGGATCAGGCATGGTTGTATTGGGAAAACTATTGGGAAATTGCGGATACTCGGAATTTAGATATCGGCCTGCCCAGCCACTGTTTAATTCCACATTGGCATCCGAGCCGGTCATCCAGATATCAGTTGCCCTGAAATGTGAAAAACTTGGCGCAGGGTAGCCGACCGCCTGGATGACGGAAAGGGCGCCTTCATTATATAGACTTTGCATGCCTGTCATCGCAGGATGTAAACCCACGTCGTCCCGCGCATTGAGCCGCAACACACTGTTACTGGGAATCGCAATATTTTTGCGGGCGTTCAGGTACAAATCATAGTTTGAAAGCGGCACCACCATATTGAGGCCGTCGTTTCCACCTGTCAACTGTACCAGCACCAGCACGTGGTCTGTCTCGGTGGTACTTGCCATCAGGGCCTGAACCAGCGGACTGGTAGCGGCATACGCCTTTACCGAAAATCCACCGATCATGGCGGGCAGCATGGTTGCCGTTGGCAAAGCTGTTCGTAGAAAATCTCTTCTTTTCATTATAAACGTTTATCAATGCCATGCGACGGGCAGGCAGGCGATGCGGGAAAACTATATTTGCAGCACGTAAACCGCGTGATCAATTGGAGGATATTGGATCGATCTGATTGTAGCTACTTAAGCTGCACCGCCTGTAATGGCCGGTTACAGTTTTGCGCCGGGTCGCCCCGGATCGAAGGAGTATTTTATAGGATTGGAGGGGCCCTAGGAAAGCTGGTATTCAGCCAGGTTCAGGAAATATTTATACAGGGTGGCAAGCCTGCTCAAAATTGTCTTATATGGCGTACCGGTAATTGCCGGGTTAGCCAGGTAAGCAATCCATGCATCCGTCCAGTACTGGTCATTTTCCTGGTTGGTTAATAAGATTTGTTTTTTGATGGACGCTTTGGATGTATCAGACAATGGCACCTGGAACAGAATGGCCAGTGCATCATTGATCAGTTCATTCGGGTTACCCGGATTTGGGAGCGTTTTCGTGAATGCGACCGGGTCTACTTTAATGGTAAGGCCGTTGCGCGTGTATCCACCTGCAAGGAACGTATCGGTAAACTTGTTCCGCTTCGGAAGCGTATCGGCATTAATCCAGAGTTCATGAAATTGTGGCTCCTGGTACAACGCCGGCCAACCGGCCACATTTGGCGGATCACCTACGTTTTGTCCCATATTTGAGGCATACACACGAATGCTTTCCCACATGCCATAAGCGTCTGCAAAGGAGGTATTCGCATCCGGAAACGCCATGTTAAATTCCCGGCAAAACGAAATCACCATATCGAGCGGACTCTTGATCATACATCCGCGGTTCAAAGCATCGTAAAAATGCTGGCTTTTAAACAATGCCGCCAAAACGGGTTTGATCTCCCAGTTGCTGTTCCTGAAAATAGCCGCCAGTGGATCGATTACCTGGGCCTGCGTTTCAGCATCGATGGAGTAATAACAAAACCAGCGGTAAATTTTTTTCACAATAAAATTCGAGACCTGTTCTTTTTTGTTGAAGATCATCGTAAGCAGGTCATCCGTTTCCAGATCACCAGCCGTTGCAGTAGTTCGCCCGGCAATGATCGTTTTGTCGTAAAAAGAGGAAAAAGTTTTGCTCGTTTTATCATGACGGGTTATGTCAAACGAAGATGTTATCGTGGTTGAATTGGTTCTCCAGCCCGTAAGCAGCCTGGCAGCAGCTTTTACATCATCTTCTGAATAATTGGGTGAATTCTCTTTACCCACGGTAAATAACTCCTGTAATTCACGGGCATAGTTTTCATTGGGTGCGCCTGACGTACTGTTATTGCCGCTCAGGTAAACCAGCATGCAGGGATCAATAGTGACCTGCTTTACAAGCGTTTTAAAATTTCCAAGGGAGAACTGCCGAAGCAAGTTGTGGTGTTTATATACAAACTGCGAATCGTTGACATCGGCAGTCTCCGTGGAAAAATGATTGTGCCAGAACAGGGTCATTTTCTCCCGGATATTCCGGTCCTGGTTAATCAGTAATCCAACCCACCATTTCTTCCAGGATGCTTTTCGCTTCCCGGTAATATTGCCATCTGTATTGGGATCATTCACCCAGGTAGTGCCTGGAAGTATGGAGGTGTCAATCGTGGTGGCACCAGTAGGATCATACTCTTTTATCGGAGGGGGTGGAAGGGTGGAAGGAATAGTCAGGATTTCATCCACGACGGCGTCCATGGTTTTTCCTTTGAAATAGTCAAGGTCCTTTTTTGCCGCGCCGAACATCGTTCTTTTTAACAACTGGCTTAATTCAACGATGGTAAAATTGCCCGAGAAGGGCGCAAGACCCAAAACCTGCTGACGTAAAACGGCGTGAATATGAACAGGTTGCTCTGAAATATTTTTTCGGAGGGACAAGAACTGGCGGCGATCCATAAAAAGCCTTTTAGGGAGGAATAAATAAGTGTAAAATCTAAATCTACATAAATATTAACACTTAGTGGTTATATTTATTTACACCTTTAATCAGCCTAAATAAGTCTTTATATAATTGCTTACAAATTTTCGATAACACCTGCAATCCCCTGTCCGCCACCAACGCACGCAGTTACCAGGCCATATTTTTTATCAAGCCTTTTCAAATCATTGATAACCTGTATGGTCAGTTTGGCACCGGTACATCCCAGCGGGTGCCCCAGTGCGATGGCTCCACCGTTTATATTGACCTTTAACGGATCCAGGCCGGCGCGTTCAATAACCGCCAAAGACTGCGAGGCAAACGCTTCATTTAATTCAATGAGGTCGATATCGCCAAGTTGCATACCGGCTTGTACCAGCGCTTTCGGAATGGCCGCAACGGGTCCGATGCCCATGATACGCGGATGTACACCAGCGCTTGCACAACTCACCAGCCGGGCGATCGGTTTAATATTTAATTCATTCATCATTCTTTCACCCATCACGATCACGAAGGCGGCTCCGTCACTGGTTTGTGAAGAATTGCCCGCAGTTACCGATCCGCCTGCGGCAAATGCCGGTTTTAGTTTCGCAAGGGCTTGTATGCTTGTATCGCCCCGCGGACCTTCGTCGGTGTCTACGATATATGATTTCTGTTGTTTTTTTCCTTTGGTATCCAGGTACACTTCCTCAACCGTAATTGGCAAGATACCTGTGGTAAAATTTCCCTGCTCAATGGCATGTATCGCCTTTCGGTGAGAATTATATGAAAATTCATCCTGTGCTTCACGCGTTATTTGGTATTCTTTGGCGACGGCTTCAGCAGTAAGTCCCATGCCTAAATAGTAATCCGGGTTTTCGGTGGCAACACTGAAAGCGGGAACCGTTTTCCAGCCAGCCGTCGGCACCAGGCTCATGCTCTCGGTGCCACCTGCCACGATACAATCTGCCTGGCCACTCCTGATTTTTGCAGTCGCTATCGCGATCGTTTCCAGGCCACTGGCGCAATACCGGTTAACTGTCATTCCAGGCACACCGATGCCCAATGCACGCACCGAAATCATCCGCCCGATCTGCAGACCCTGTTCTGCTTCCGGCACGGCATTCCCTACGATCAAATCATCCACCCTGTTGGCTTCCAGCTGCGGCACCGATGCAAGCAATGCGGTAATTACCTCCACCGCCAGGTCATCCGGTCGATAAAAACGGAATCCGCCCCGTTTTGCCTTGCCAACGGCCGTTCGGTAACCCGCAACGATATATGCTTCCTGCATGAATTGATGATTTAATTAAAGTTGTTTATGCAACCTGTTACCAAAGTTAGCAATAACAGGCTATAAGAAAAATACAATTCCGTCGTCATCGGGGCTAAATATCTTCTTCGGTATTGGCCTGGCTCTAATCGCCATGGAGGCTTTATCTTCGTATCCAGTATGTATAAAATCCTTCGAAACTTCCTGTTCCTGTTTGACGCGGAAGAGGTTCATTATTTTTCGATGAACCTGCTGAAGCTCGTATGCTCATTGCCACTTGGCAGAAGGATTATCCAGAATTCTTTTCGCCCAAAAGATCATAAGCTGCAGCAGTTATTGTTTGGGATAACCTTTGCCAACCCGGTATGCATGGCGGCGGGGTTTGATAAAAACGCCAAATACCTCAACGAACTGCAGGCGCTTGGCTTTGGCGCAGTTGAAATAGGCACGGTAACCCCCAAACCCCAGGCCGGCAATGATAGGCAAAGACTATTCCGCCTCCCTGCCGATAAAGCAATTATAAACCGGATGGGTTTTAATAACGACGGTGTAAAAGTGGTTGCGCAACGATTAACGGAATGGAAGGAAAGTCGATCCCGGAAGAAATCCAGGATACGCCTTGTGATTGGTGGCAACATCGGGAAGAATAAAGTCACCCCTAATGACGAAGCCTGGAAAGATTATGAAATTTGTTTTCGGGAACTGTTTGATTGTGTCGACTATTTCGTGGTAAACGTGAGCTCGCCCAACACACCCGGGCTCCGGGAATTGCAGGAAAAAGATTCGCTGCGAAAAATACTTTCGCATCTGCAGACCATCAATACGTTGCAGGCAACGCCCAAACCAATCCTCCTGAAAATCGCGCCAGACCTTACGACCGATCAGCTGGATGATGTGATCGCCCTCTGCCTGGAAATACAACTCGACGGGTTGGTGGCGACCAATACCACCATTGAAAGAAACCTCATAAATACTCCACAAGCTGCGGTTGAGAAAATTGGCGCAGGCGGCATGAGCGGTCAGCCGCTTGAAAAGCGCGCTACCAGTGTTGTAGAATACATTCACCGCAAATCCGGTGGCGCGTTCCCCATCATTGCCAGTGGCGGCATCTTCACCGCCGCCGATGCCCGCCGTAAATTGACCGCCGGCGCATCGCTTATCCAGGTATGGACGGGTTTTATCTACGAGGGCCCGTCAATTGTAAAAAATATCTGTAAAGACTTATAGGGATACGTATTGGTAAAAATCATGTACCGCCTTTAATGTATTCGATGCTATTTTTGCCGGCAATTAAAAACAACTATGGA
>JBBSSY010000052.1:0-10608 GCA_038241595.1 Chitinophagales bacterium
CGAATGGAGCGCCCCTTGCCAGATAGTTATAAAATTTTCTTTTAATACCGTCAATTGAGCGGGTAGCGGGCCCGGGGCCATCACTGGCCGTGAATCCCCATCCATTTTCCCCATAATGGGCAAAACCTAACGGATTTTCAATTGCATAATGTTGCTGGATTTGAGTGGCACGACGACTGTTTTCGAAATAATCAATACCAATTTTTCTATTCAAGTCGTCGTAGATGCCCTTGCAGTCCAACCAAATTTGCGACATCTGGTGAATAAAAAGCGGCCCGGCATAAATATATTCTATGTCGTATAGTTTTACCCATTCAAACGTGGATGTCCATTTTTTATATCCGGTCGGACTAATGGGGAAAGTAGGGGAGCCAAGTGCCAATACGTAGAGCAGATGCGCTTCGCTGTATTTCTTGTTCCAACGGGAACGAAGAAATCCTGAACCTGGTTTCCAACCATGCGAGATTGAGTCTTTGCCGTTTAATGCCCACTGCCAATCCACCCGGGCATAGAGTTCATCGGCATACCTTCTTATCTCGATTTCGGATTTATTTTCAGTGGTGAAATAATATCTTGCTGTCAATATCCCGGCTAATAATATAGCAGTATCTACTGTTGATAGTTCACTTTTCCAAGCACGCTTTCCGGTTTCCATATCCAAAAAGTGATAATAAAATCCTTTGTATCCTGTTGCATCCGCTTCAGTGCCCTGGTGGCTGGTATGGAAGAATTTTAAAACAGTGAGCGTTCTTTTTCTCGCTTCAACCCGCGTTATAAATCCGCGTTCAATACCTGTTATATAACAGCTAACCCCCAAGCCCGTTGCCGCAATGCTTGCAGGTGACCCCGGCTGGGTTTTATCAGCTATCAGCCCGGTTTGACCATTCATCTCTTTTAAAAAATAGGAAAAAGTTTTTCTTTGCAGAATGCCGAGCATTTCGTCATCCGGGCCCAGGGGATTTGTATCATGCAATTTGCTGGATTTTAACGGCTGTTTCATTCGGTTTCTACTGTTATACAAGCTACGCCTTGTGGAGGTACTGTTATCTCAACTAACATCTGCCCTTTTCCCGCCTGGTTGCGAAAGGCTCCGTTATAAGGGCGGACGCTAACTCCAATGCGGACACTTCGTTAACCGTAAGGCTTCCGGGGCTGCCCATATCTGTCCATCATCATCATTTAGTTTTAATCTCCCTGGCTGGAAACCAGCACGTTGCTATTTCTTATTTCTTTGTGATCTTTTAATCTTCGTTTTTTTTAGTCTTATCGAAAGGTTGCGGCTTCATACGAAGCGCCATGCTTCGCTGTTCTTCATATTCTTCAGGGAAACTTGGATTTGCTTCTCCCGGTTCGGTTTCATCTGTAGACATTACAGGTTCCTGTTTCGAAGCTTCACTATCTTCAGGTAATATGTTCTTCTTATTCTTATTCATTTCATTTTAAATTTTAATCAGTTACCATCTGTATATTATGATAAATTATTAATCGGCATATCAAACCAACTGTGACCGTCTTTAGCAATAAGTAGTTCCGCATCTTCAGCTCCCTGGCTTCCTGCTTTGTAATTGGGAAAGTTGTCGGGAGGATTTGCTTCCCATACATTGATAACAGGCATAAGCACTTTCCATGCAGCCTCTACCTGGTCAGCACGCATAAAAAGTGTGGTGTCTCCTTCCATAATATCCAACAACAAGGTTTCATAAGCCTCCGGGGTGCCTGATGTATAAGACTCGTCATAATCAAAATGCATGTCAACGGGGTAAAGCACCATTTTAAGGCCTGGGCGTTTTGCCTGGAACCTCGTAGAGATTCCCATGTGAGGCTGGATGCTCAAAATCAGACGATTGGGCTGCCAGTTACCAGTTGCCTGTGCTGGAAATAATTGGTATGGCGGAGATTTGAATTGTATGGTTATCACAGAAATTGTTTCATCCATTCGTTTGCCGGTTCTCAAATAAAAGGGAACGCCCTGCCATCTCCAGTTGTCTATGAATAATTTAACGGCAGCAAAAGTTTCAACGCTAGAATTCTTATTGACATCAGGCTCCTGTCGGTAACCAAGTACTTTCTTTCCCTTTATCCATCCCGGGCCGTATTGGCCCCGGGCTGCGTACTGATGCACTTCTTCCGGTTTGATTTTTTGTAAGGTATTTAATACATCTACTTTGCGGTTGCGCACTTCATCAGCTTCAAATGAAACGGGCGGTTCCATGGCGATAAGGCAGAGTAATTGCAACAGGTGGTTTTGTATCATATCACGGAGCGCACCTGCTGTTTCATAATAATTACCCCTGTTCTCCACACCTAATTGCTCCGCTACCGTTATCTGAATGCTATCAATGTAATTGCGGTTCCAGATCGGCTCGTACAATGCATTGGCAAACCGGAAGGCCAGGATATTCTGCACCGTTTCTTTCCCGAGATAATGATCAATTCGGTAAATTTGCGATTCATCAAAAATGGTGTGTAATAACTTATTGAGATCCTTTGCACTTTTCAGGTCGTGCCCAAAAGGTTTTTCGATGACTAACCGGCTTTTCAATTTATTTTCGGCAAGTCCTGAAGCGCCTAGCTTTCTCGAAATTTCTTCAAATGCATTTGGCGGAACGGCGAGATAAAAGATGTGGTTAGCGGTAATATTCCATTTCTTTTCAATTTGTTTTATTTGTTTTTTTACTGCGGAATACGTTGAAGCAGCGTTAAACTCGCCCTGCTGGTAGGTAACACACTTTGCAAAGTTATCCCATTCAATTTTCTTTGTTTTGCCTCTTCGCGAAAATTTATCCACGCCCTGATGCAGGCGTTTTTCAAATTCCTCTATTGTATACTGATCACGGCTCACACCAATGAGCGCAAACTCGTCAGGCATCCATTTATCTAACCATAAATTATAAATGGCGGGAATCAATTTACGCCAGGTTAAGTCGCCTGTAGCCCCAAGGATAACAATGATGGTGGGACTTGTTTTTGCTTCGGTTTCCATGCTATTTCTTTTGGTTCCAATGTGTATGAAAAATTCCTTCCCTGTCATTTCGCTCATAAGTATGAGCGCCAAAATCATCACGTTGCGCCTGTATTAAATTTGCCGGGAGCCACCCACTCCTGTAACTATCGAAATAAGCTAAAGCCCCCATCAGTGCAGGAACCGGAATGCCGGATTCAACGGCCGTTTGAATCACTTTACGAATACCACTTTGCGATTGCATTAATTTGACAGAGAATGCATCGCTTAATAAAAGGTTTGACAGATCCGGCTGTAGAGAGAAAGCAGAACGAATATCTTCCAGTAACGATGCACGGATGATACAACCACCTCTCCAGATAGCAGCAATATTTTCTAAATTCAAATCATATTTATATTCTTTCGATGCTACCTGTAACAGAGCCATTCCCTGTGCGTAAACCGTGATGATCGAAAAATAAAGCGCCTCCCCGATCCGTTTCACCAACTCATCTCTATTACTTGCTAATTCGACTTCTGGACCTTCCAGTTTTTGTTGTGCAGCCTCGCGTTTCTTTTTATTGGCTGATAAATGCCGCATGGAAACAGCACAATCAATAACTGGAATGGGCACCTGTAATTTCATGGCATCTTCGGACGTCCAGGCACCGGTGCCATTTTGTTCTGCACTGTCAAGAATCCTGTCAATAATCATCGTTCCGGTAAGCTCATCTTTTTGAGTAAAGATATCAGCGGTGATTTCTATAAGATAAGACTGCAATACGCCTTTATCCCATTGTGAAAAAACAGTATGCAGTTCATCATTGCTCATCCCCGCACATTTTTTCAACAGATGATAGGTTTCGGAAATGAGTTGCATCAAGCCATATTCAATGCCGTTATGCACCATTTTTACATAGTGCCCCGCAGAGTCAGGCCCTAACCACGCTACACAGGGTTCTTTATTCACTTTGGCGGAAACAGCTTCCAGCATTTCAGCCACACGATCATACACTTGTTTCGGACCGCCCGGCATAATGCTGGGGCCGTAGCGTGCCCCGAGCTCACCTCCTGAAATGCCAACACCCATAAAGTGAATAGCGGATTGTTCCAATTGCTTATTCCTTCTGTTGGTATCATAAAAGTGAGAATTGCCGCAGTCCATCAGCAAATCATCTCCTGATAAAAAAGGCTTTAATTCATTGATGACGTCATCCACAATTTTTCCTGCAGGCACAAGCATCATGATTACTTTGGGTGTCTTTAGCGCCTTTATAAATTCATCCAGGTTTGATGTGGCAGATACTTTGTCATTGCCCGCTTCCTTCTTCAATGTTTCCACCTGGTCACTATTTTTATCATAACCAATAACGGTGTATCCATGATCACTCATGTTGTAAACCAGGTTACGACCCATCGTGCCAAGACCAATCATCCCGTAGTCGAATTTCTGTCCTTCCATTTTTATTATTTTATTTTAAACAGAATATTGTTTTCATATATATTATTGAACTTGCAAGCAGTTAGAATTAAACGAAGAAACAAGCCTTCACATCACCGGTTCCTGAATTTGATGCTGTCTGGCATCCCTGGCTGATTCAAACAACTTACCGAGACCCTCATCAATGTTTTTACCTAAATTGATACGGATCACTCGACGTCCCTTATCATCCAGCGAATCAAAATCGCCAAGTGCCTGCGCCTCGTGCAAAGTGGCAAATCCAAATTTTTCTCCCGGAATGGCTACATCCTTTTCCGACTCGCCAATAAATATAATGTACAGTCCCGTGTTGGGCCCGCCCTTATGCAACTGGCCTGTGGAATGCAGATAACGCGGACCATTTAATAATGTAGTTGCGATTTTCAGGTTATCCCTCATCCGAATTCTCCATGACTGTAAGATTTTTGTGCGATGATCGGTCATCATGAAATAAGGCAACAGCGCAATATAGTCGTTTGTTTTTGCCATCGCAGCAAAGCCGTTTGCCATATCTGCTGCTGATGTATAGTGATCTGCAGCAAGTTGTTCCATCTCTTTACCGCCAAAAACGGAGATATCCTCCATTTTCAAAAGCGGCTCCGGAATTTTAAAATCACCATCTTTACTCCACCCTTCAAGCAATTCACTTGTATTTTTTTTGCTTTCTTCAACATTTGGTTGGTTAAAAGGATTGATACCCATCACCAACCCTGCAACAGCTGCGGCAACTTCCCAGCGATAATATTCTCCTCCCAACGCCATTATATTTGCGACCACAATTCTTACAACCGGATGTCCCGCTTCTTCGAGGGCCTTTATTTTTTTGCCATCTGCCTCGTTATTATCATCATGCAGAGACATGTGTATAAATATTCTGTCTTTTCCATAATCTTCAGGATCACCAAGGGCTTCGCCGTTTATAGGGATTAAACCCTTCCCTTCTTTGCCGGTACTTCCAGCAAGCAATTGTTCTACCCAATAACCAAAAGATGTGATCGAAGCCGATAAAATAAAGGTTACTTTATCACAGCCATTCTTTTGGCAAATACCCAGAACGACCCCTAGACTTATTCCGGGATTGCTTGCTGTGGGAACGCCATTACAGCTGCTTTGCATTTGTTTGGCGCCTGATAAAATATCGTTGATGTTAATTCCGATCAATGCCATTGGCACCAGTCCAAAGTCAGATAATACCGAGTAACGTCCCCCAAGGTTTGGGGGATTAACGAAAACTTTTCTAAACTTAAACTCTTCAGCCATTTTAACCAATGGCGTGTCATGGTCTGTAATAGCTACAAAATTATTACCAGGCTTTGTTTTATTTTTAATTTCTAGTTGTTGGTAGAAATAATGAAAGAAACTGAGGGTTTCTTCGGTATTGCCAGATTTGCTGGCAACAATAAACAGTGTTTTTTCAAGGTCAACCTTACTTTCTATATTCAGTATGGCAGCCGGATCTGTGTTATCCAACACCCACAATTGAAGACAACCATTTGTTGCATCGTAGGTTTGACGTGTCACTTCTGAACATAAACTGCTTCCCCCCATCCCCAATACCACTGCATCCGTATAACCTTCCTCCTTAATCGTCTGTGCAAATGCAACGATATCTTCCGTTTTTTTTGTGAAATGATCCGGCAAGGTTAGCCATCCCATTCGTTTGCTGATACTTTTTATTTGTTCAATATCATTTTTCCACAGGTGCGGATCCTGGGCAAAAAGAAGTCTTGCGACTTGCTTTTCATCCATTGAAGTATAAGCGGCTTTTATTTCAGCCTCCAGTTTACCACCACTAATTTGTTGCGGCGACCCCTTGTCTCCCAGGATTTTCGATCTTTGATCCGCCAGGTTACTGATCAATTTATTATACGATTCCGTAAATTTTTGTACGCCTTCGTTTTCTAGTTGTTGTGTTACGAATGATATATCAATCCCCATTTCATGAAGCTCACCAAACAGTTCATTTGCCTGGTCAAGCTCTTGCTCAATGGCGTCTTTTTTTATACTTCCATGGTTGGCAAAAGCTGCAATCGTTTTATCGGGTAGCGTATTTACCGTGTCTTTTCCAATCAGTGATTCAACATAACCGAGATCATTGTACAGCGGATCTTTGTTGCTGGTGCTTGCCCATAAGGGCCGCTGCACATGGGCACCTTTTTCTGCCAATTTTTTCCATTGCTCATCGCTGAATATTTTTTGGAACCGTTGATAGCATAAACGTGCAGTGGCAATTCCTGCCCTGTTTGATAACAGATTGGTTCGGCTGGTATTATTATTTTCCCCGGTAGGTATAATATACTGGTCGAGCAGTTGGTCGGTGAGTACATCAATCCTGCTGATAAAAACACTCGCTACGGAAATTACATGATTTACCGGTTTGCCTTCTGCAACCCTTCGCGCAATGGCGCGGATATACGCCTGCGCCACTTCATCATACCTGTCAACAGAAAAAAGAAGCGTTATGTTGACGTTTATTCCTTCGTAAAGCATTTCTTCGATAGCCGGGATGCCTTCACGTGTGCCCGGAATTTTTATAAGGCAGTTTTGCTTTCCTACGGCGCTATATAACCTGCGGGCTTCTTCCATAGTGCCTTTCGTATCCCTGGCTAAATATGGCGGAACTTCAAGACTTACAAAGCCATCGGTACCATTTGATTGTTCATACACCGGATTCAGGATATCACAGGCATCCTGTACATCCTTTATTGTAAGTGCATCATAAATCTGCGGAGGATTTTTGCCTTCTTTTACCAGTTCGCTAATCTGGCCCTGATAGTCCTGACTATTTGAAATAGCCTTGTTGAAAATACTTGGGTTTGAAGTTATTCCCCTCAATCCCTGCTCATCTACTCTTTTTTTTAATTCACCTGTGGTGATTTTGCCCCTCGTTAAATTATCCAGCCAATAGCTCTGGCCGTATTGTAATAATTCGATTAGCGTATTCATTTTGTATAATCTTTATATAGAATTATGTGTTATAGCCTACTTTATGTCCTACTTTGAAACCAGCGCTTTCGCCCTCTCTACTACATTTTCCACGGTAAAGCCATATTCTTTCATCACTTCTTCACCCGGTGCAGACTCCCCAAATCTGGTAATACCAATAATATCACCTTCATCGGTTACATATTTTAGCCAGCCCAGCGGCGATCCGGCTTCCACTGCCAACCGCTTCCGTAAGGATCGGGGAAATATCTTTTCTTTATAAGCGCTATCCTGTTGTTCAAATAATTCCCATGAAGGCATACTCACCACGCGTGCGGCTATGTGTTGTTCTTCTAATTTTTGCTGGGCTGACAGTACCAATTGGACTTCCGAACCCGTGCCAATCAAAATAATCTCAGGCGGGGTTTCTGACTCAGAAAGAATGTAAGCGCCTTTTTCCAATTCAATGGCCTTTGTATATTTTTCCTGGTCAATAACCGGAATACCCTGGCGGGTTAATATTAATGCGACCGGCCCGCTGGAATGTTCAATGGCTATCCGCCAGGCTTGCACCGTTTCATTGGCATCAGCCGGGCGAATCACTGTTAAATTGGGAACAGATCGAAGACCGACGATTTGTTCGACAGGTTGATGGGTGGTACCATCTTCTCCTAAAGCAATACTATCATGTGTAAAAACATATATTGTACGGATTTTCATAATCGCTGCCAGTCGGATGGGAGGCCGCATATAATCAGAAAATACGAGGAATGTGGCACCGTAGGGAATGATGTACTTACTGAGCGCCAGTCCATTTAAGATTGCACCCATGGCGTGTTCCCGGATGCCGAAGTGAAAATTTCGACCCTCAAAATTCGTTGCTGAAAACGATTTGTATTTCGTAAGTTCAGTGTCGGTAGAGGGGGCAAGATCAGCAGAACCACCAATTAAACCAGGTAAACTATCAGCAATTGCATTTAATGCTTTGCCGGAGGCTTTGCGTGTGGCCATTTCTTCACCGGCTTTAAAAACCGGCAAATTTTCCTTCCATCCTTCAGGTAGTTTACCACTGCTCAATAACTCGTATTCATTGGCCAGTTCGGTATATTTTTCTTTGTAGCTTGTATAAAGATCATTCCAGTCTTTTTCTTTACCTATTCCTTTATTACCAGCTTCACGATAATATTTCAATACTTCGTCGGGCACAACAAAATATTTATCAGGATCAAAACCGAAATTCTCCTTCACGAGCTTAACTTCCGGTTCACCTAACGGAGAACCATGTGCGGCGGCCGTATCTTCTTTATTCGGGCTACCATAACCAATATGTGTACGCACTTTTATCAGGGATGGACGATGGGTTTCCTTCTGCGCATTTTTTATCGCTGCTGTTAAAGCATCTAAATCATTGCCGTCTGCAAGTACCTGAACGTGCCAGCCATACGCTTCAAAGCGTTGCGCCACGTCTTCATCAAACGCGATATTGGTATTACCTTCAATAGATATATGGTTGTCATCATACAAATTAATCATATTACCCAACTGGAGATGACCGGCTAAAGAAGCCGCTTCTGAGGTTATACCTTCCATCATATCGCCGTCGCTGCAGACCGTGTAAATTTTGTAATCGAAAAGGTCAAAGCCAGGTTTGTTATACCTGGCTGCCAGGTATTTCTGCGCAATGGCAAACCCTACGCCGTTGGCAAATCCCTGCCCTAACGGACCAGTTGTTACTTCAATGCCGGGTAACAATCCGTATTCAGGATGCCCCGCCGTTTTACTGTGCAATTGACGAAAGCTTTTGATATCATCCATTGTGATGGGATAACCCGTTAAGTACAAAAAACTATACTGCAACATGCAGGCATGCCCGCACGACAAAATAAAGCGATCCCTGTTTGCCCATGCTGGATTTTTGGGATTATAGTTCATACTATCCGCCCATAAAACATGACCAATAGGGGCAAGGCCCATTGGCGTTCCCGGATGACCGGAATTTGCTTTTTGTACTGCATCGGCAGCAAGTATCCGGACTGTATTGATGCCCTGCTGCACAAGTGTTTTTGTTGTAGGTTCCATATTGATCATTTAAAAAGTTCCAGGTATTACCTGCTAAAAACTGACTATTTCGAGATTTCATTGTATTCGCCAAGCCTTGCAGCAGCATCAGATTTAGCACGTCGGTATAATAGACTTTGTGCTTCAGTAACATTAGCATCCTGCCCTTTCCAAACCTCCAATGCGGGTTGCTGAATAGCTCTGGCGAAAGAAAAGGTGACAATCCAGGGCAACTGGTTTTTAAACTTTGTGTGTATCGCATTTAAATGTGCCGCCGCATCTTCAGGCGATTGTCCGCCGGATAAAAATGCAACCGAAGGCATAGCCGCAGGAACGGATGCAAGCAAACAATGTACTGTAGCTTCGGCAACATCCTCGATGGAGTTTTGCGTAGCGCTTTCTGTTCCGGCAATGACCATGTTCGGCTTTAATATGATCCCTTCTACGTCAATTTTAAACTGATACAATTGATAAAACAGCGTATTTAACACCTTCTCTGTTATATCATAACATCGTTGTATGGTATGATTACCGGTCATCAACACTTCGGGTTCAACGATTGGTACAATGCCGGCCTCCTGGCATAACGCAGCATATCGGGCAAGGGCATGTATATTGGCCTTAATACATGCTTCGGTGGGAATGTCGTCTCCTATTGCAATGACAGCCCGCCACTTGGCAAAACGTGCTCCCATCGTTTTGTACCCTTCCAGGCGTTCACGCAAACCATCCAGACCTTCCGTGATTTTTTCATTGGGAAACCCAGCCATTGGTTTGGCACCTGTGTCCACTTTTATTCCGGGGATGATTCCGGCTTCTATCAATACATCAGCAATCGGCATACCATCTTTTGTTTGCTGCCTTATGGTTTCATCATATAGAATGGCGCCACCAATACTTTCATTTAAACCAGGTGCTGTGACAATCAGTTGACGATATTTTCGACGCATCTCAATGGTTTGAGGAATGCCCGCGGCGGCGAAGCGTTTGTTACAGGTGCCAGTGCTTTCGTCCATTGCCAGCAACCCTTTATTACCGGCAAAAAGTTGTTGTATGGTATCTTTTAGTAATTGCTTATTCATTTACGGAAATATTAAAAAGACCTCGTCGGTACTAACGAGGTCTTTACTTTTTTTGCACGATTGCTCAAGTCGAAAATTACGGAATAAGCATGCGACCCTCGATAAATCCAGGATATCATGCC
>JBBSSY010000053.1:0-10567 GCA_038241595.1 Chitinophagales bacterium
TATATTCTTCATATCATTCTTAATTTTAAACATAAAAATCAATCATTATACCAATCTCTCTAACGTCGTCATACAGTCGATTCGCATCACCAGCTTTAACAGATTGATGTAAACGATTTAAACGCATTTAAAAGGAAATTATTTGTCGTCGTGAGACTGCCTGCGGTTTTTCCGTTTGTCCCGGTACTTCATAATAGGCACTTTGCTTTCATTGCCACGCAGGATGCGACCGATGTTTTTTTGATGTGTAAGCATCACCAGCAGCGCAACTGCAATGGCAAAGGCGCGGTAGAGTGTCTCCTTTTCATTAAAAATAAAAAGAATCAAAACCGCAAATGCCACACTGGCAAGAATTGAACTGAGGGAAACAAAACGGGTGAGGTATAAAACGATCAAAAAAACGCCTACACAATACAACGCCACAACCGGTTGGATAGCGAGCACCATTCCTAACAGGGTGGCAACCCCCTTGCCGCCACGAAAATCTGCCCATATGGGGAATATATGACCTAGTACAGCGGCAAGACCAAGCCCAACCATAAAGTTTGTTCTGTCCCATTCATCACCCAGGTAGTATGGAATGAGTAAATACAGACTGGTTGCAACGACCCCTTTCAACACATCGATCACCATAACGAAAGTGCCCATCCGGGAACCCAGTACGCGATAAGTATTGGAGGCGCCAGCATTCCCGCTCCCGTATTCGCGGATGTCGATGCCAAATAAATACCTGCTAACCCAAACAGATGTCGGAATGGAGCCAATAAGATATGCCGATAAAATAAGTAAAACTTCTTTCATCCTTCATTGGTTAAAATTGGATGATAAATATAACGAAAATGCCGTGAACCTGAACGGTCTTATCACCCATTAACAACCTGTACGCAGATCCAGCCATTCTTTTCCTGCATTCCTGCAATGGCCCATCCTTCATTCGATAATGCTGCCTGTAAATCAGGGAGATCACCCGTCAATAATCCACTGAATACCACCGTCCCCGCAGGCTGCAGGTGTTTTCTTATTTCGGGAAGGTGCAGCAGGATGACGTTCTTGTTGATATTGGCCAGGATCACATCGAAGCAGGCCAGCGCTACGAGCGTGTCGGATAAGTACAGGTTAATATGCGTGCATTCGTTTTGCTGCGCATTTTCCACGCCGTTATTGATGCTCCATTCATCATTATCAATGGCTTCCACCGAGGCGGCGCCCATCTTGTCGGCGAGTATTGCCAGCACACCCGTACCAGTACCGAAATCGAGTACCGTTTTGCCGGAAAAGTCAGTGTTGCTCATTGCCTCGATCATCATATAGGTGGTGGCATGGTGGCCGGTACCAAAACTCATTTTGGGTGTAACAACCAGTTCATACTGCACCCCTTTTACCGGCTCATGAAAATTGGCGCGCACTGCGCAGAAGGTGCCAACAACCACTGGTGAAAATCCTTCTTCCCATTCCTGGTTCCAGTTGGTCTGCCGGATCAACTCGCGTGTAAACGAAACGCCATGCGGGTCGAGCACCGAAAGCAAGATGTCTTCGTTGTAAGCCGTTTCAGCAATAAAAGCTTTTAAGGACTGCCCGTCTTCTTCAAATCCTTCAAAACCGGCTTCCGCCAGGCAGGCAACCAGGATTTCCAGTTGCGTTTCAGAGTCAGTAGGTATCGTAACCTGGTAATAATCAGTCATGCTTGGTAGTAGAAAGCCCCGAATGTTCGGGGCTTTCAGGTATTCGTTTATGTATTGATCTATTAATCATCCTGTCCGTTGCCGCCTCTTGAGGTTTCGGCTGGTTTTGGCAAAAGAATTTTCCTGGAGAGTTTGAATTTGCCGGTTTTTGGATCTGTACCGGTTAATTTAACCTTAACCACATCACCTTCCTGCAGAACGCCTTCCAGCGTATCAAGTCGTTTCCAGCTAACTTCTGAAATATGGATCAACCCCTGTTTGCCTGGCATGAACTCTACAAACGCACCGTATGGCATGATTGATTTCACTTTGGCTTCGTACACATCACCTACCGAAGGTACGGCAACGATGCCCTTGATCCAGGATACCGCTCTTTCAACACCATCTTTGTTCGCACTAAAAATGCTTATTTCTCCCATCTCATTTTTCTCTTCGAGATTGATGGTGGTGCCCGTTTCGCGCTGGATTTCCTGTATCACTTTACCGCCGGGCCCGATCACCGCACCAATAAATTCCTTATCGATGAATAATTTAACCATTCTCGGTGCGTGTTGTTTCATGTCTTCCCTGGCTGCCGGAATGGTGTCATACATGGCGTCGAGGATGTGCATCCGGGCCCTGCGGGCCTGTGCGAGTGCCGAGCGCATAACGTCCATGCTCAACCCGTCTACCTTGATGTCCATCTGCACACCACAGATCCCGTCACGGGTACCGGTTACCTTAAAATCCATATCGCCCAGGTGATCTTCATCCCCCAGGATATCGGTCAATACCGCAAAGCGGCCTTCTTTAGAGATCAAACCCATTGCCACACCGGCAACATGTTTCGGAATGTTTACACCCGCATCCATCAGCGCAAGAGATCCCGCACAAACGGTTGCCATAGACGATGAACCATTTGATTCCAGGATATCGCTCACGATACGCACGGTATAGGCAAAGTCGCCACCCGGCATGAGTTGTTTTAGTGAACGCATCGCCAGGTTGCCATGACCCACTTCGCGACGGCCCGGGCCGCGCATCATTTTTACTTCACCCGTAGAAAACGGCGGGAAATTATAATGAAGGATAAATTTGGTAAATTCTGATTTGGCGGCACTTTCCACCAGCAATGAATCAAGTGGAGTACCCAGCGTAACGGTGGTCAGCGACTGTGTTTCACCACGTGTAAACAGGGCAGCGCCATGTGGCGAAGGAAGGGCATCCACTTCCATGGTCAACGCACGTACATCTTCCAGGCCGCGGCCATCAAGACGGATTTTGTCATCGAGGATCATATCCCGGATCACGTCGAACTGCAGGTGATAGTAATAACGTTTGGCGAGTTTGCGGATCTCGTCCGGTAAAATATCTTCTTCTGTTAAGTTGTATTCGCCTTTCAGGTGCACCAGCAAATCTTCCTGGATTGTTTGCAGGGCAGAGCCGCGTTCATGTTTGCTGCTCCCTGATTTCGCCATTTCGAGGATTTTGGAAGCGGCAAAAGCTTTTACCTTTTCCTTCAGGTCCAGGTCTTCAGTCGGTTTTACGTACGTGCGCTTGGTAGTAACACCAACGAGTGCACGTAGTTCTTCCTGTGCTTTTACCTGTACTTTAATCGCGGTATGAGCCAGTTCAATCGCCTCGATGAGGTCTTCCTCACTGCACTCCTTGGCCTCACCTTCCACCATCATGATATTTTTATCCGTGGCGGCAATGATAAATTCCATGGTGCCTTTCGCCATTTCGCTGCGGGTCGGGTTCACTTTAAATTTTCCGTCGATTTTACCGATCCGCACTTCAGAGATGATCTCCTGGATTGGAATATCGGACACCGCCAGGGCAGCAGAAGCTGCGAGGCAGGCCATAGAATCCGGCATAATTTCCGGATCGCTGGAAACCAACGTGATCAACACCTGTACATCGCAGAGATAATCTTCGGGGAACAACGGGCGCAAAGCCCGATCTATAAGACGTGACGTAAGTACTTCATAGTCGTTCAATCGCGATTCGCGTTTGAAAAAGGAACCTGGAATACGGCCGGCAGAAGCAAATTTCTCCTGGTAATCAACTGAGAGGGGGAAAAAACTCTGTCCTTCCTTGGGTTCTTTGTTGGCAACCACCGTGGCAAGAATCATGCAATTGCCCTGGCTAACCGTTACAGCACCGTCTGCCTGGCGGGCGAGTTTACCGGTACCGATGGTTACTTCCCGGCCATCGCCGAGGTCAAACGTTTTGCTTATAGGTTGTGATATCATTTGTACTATTTGGAATTTTTAAAGCATTTGCAAGAAGGAGGATGCAGGGCAAAATAGCAAATCGTTGTAAGTAGATCGTTCGCAGCGAAGTAAAAAATCAGACGACTGGAAAACCGCCGGTAGGCTGCCATTGACAGTTAGGGAAGGCTGGAGACGGGCGTCTGCTCGAACGACAAACAGGAACAGTGTGGTATTAAGCAAGTCAATTATATGCAAAAAACTATTCCCAACACATAAAGGTTGGGAATAGTTTTGACGTACATATAAAATTATTTCCTCAGACCAAGCCTTTCAATCAGCTTGCGGTATTCTTGTAGATTGTGTTTGCTCAGGTAATTCAGCAGGCTTTTTCTTGTACCTACCATCTGCATCAAGCCGCGATGGGTAGAAAAATCCTTCTTGTTTGCTTGTAAATGTTTTGAAATCTGGCTGATACGTTCAGTCAACAGGGCAATCTGACCTTCAGTAGAGCCTGTGTTGGTTGCGGAACCACCAAAATCCGTAAATATGTCAGTTTTCTTTTCTTTAGTTAAATACGACATCTTAAAATTTTTAAAAAAGGCATCCGATGATTATTCTGCTTAATTTGGCGGCAAAGGTAATAAAATTTTCGGTTAGAAACACCTGAAAATTCTTTTAATCCTTTATCATACCATGGAACTTCACTTTGCACTTATAGGCTGTGGCCATATCGGCCCGCGTCATGGAACCCAGATGGCAAATTTCGGTAAAATCGTTGCCGTGTGCGACATTATACCAGAAAAAGCCGATTTTTTGGCCGATCTCTACCATTGCCAGGCATTCTACAGCCTGGAAGATCTGCTGGCAGCTGGTCTTCTCATTGATGTGGTTGCCATTTGCACCCCTAATTTCCTCCATGCCCCCCAAACGATCCGGTGCCTGCAGCATGGCTTTCATGTGATTTGTGAGAAACCGATGGCCATTCACGCCAGCGATGCGGTAGAAATGATGAACACGGCGCGGCAGCATAACCGCAAATTATTTGTGGTAAAACAGAACAGGTACAATGCGCCGGTCGCCAGCGTACGTGCCCTGATCGATGAAGGCAAACTGGGTCATATTCATGCTTTCCAGGTCAATTGTTTCTGGAATCGTACGGCCGCTTATTATGATAGCGACTGGAAGGGGATCAAAAAACTCGATGGTGGCATTCTGTATACCCAGTTCAGTCATTTCATCGACTTGTTGATCTGGTACCTTGGGGAAGCGGACAGTATCAGGTCACTGAGACAGAACTTCCTCCTCCGCGAGGTGATGGAATTGGAAGACACCGGCTTTTCGCTCATGACGATGAAACAGGGCGCCATTGGCACATTTAATTACACCATCACCAGTTTTGACCAAAACATGGAAGGGTCTATCACCTTGTTCGGCAGCAAAGGCACTGTAAAAATCGGCGGCCAATACCTGAATACGCTTGATTATTTCAGTGTGCAGGAAACGGCAAAACCGGTACTCGGCCCGCAGAATACGGCAAACCAGTACGGCTTTTACCAGGGATCAATGAGCAACCATGACAAAGTGTACCGGAATATTGTGATGGCCCTGGACAACCGTGCAAACGACGTCGTAGAAGGTACTGAAGCGATAAAAACCATCGAAATGATCGAAAAAATGTACGGCGAACCTACGATGCCTGCCGGCTCAGTCTCCCTCTAGATAATTTACTTTAAGTTTCGGTACATTCATGAAAAAAATATTCTTTACGGTTACCAATGACCTGACCTATGACCAGCGCATGATACGAATCTGTGCTTCTTTGGCGCGTCATGGCTACGAAGTAACGCTGGTCGGTCGAAGCCAGCGGTCGTCGATACCGCTGATAGAGCAACCGTTTTTACAAAAGCGATTGCCTTGCCGGGTAGAAAAAGGCAAACTCTTTTACCTCGAATACAACCTCCGCCTGTTGTTTTATTTGCTTAGCCATCGAATGCATTGTATCTGCGCCATCGACCTCGACACCGTCCTGCCGGTTTATTTTGCCAGCGTGCTGAAAAACATCCCACGCGTGTATGATGCCCACGAACTTTTTTGCGAAATGCAGGAAATTGTCAGCAGGCCTGCGATTCACCGGCTTTGGAAGACGATCGAACAGTTTTCCGTGCCTCGTTTTCCCAACGGCTACACAGTGAATAACCCCATCGCCATGGAGTTTGAAAAAATGTATGGCGTTCACTACGACGTGATACGAAGTATTACGCTGTTACAACCGCACGCTTTGCCGCATAACCAGGAAAAATATATCCTGTACCAGGGAAGTGTAAACGAAGGCCGCAGTTTCGAAACGCTGATCCCGGCGATGAAATCGATACCCTGCAACCTCGTTATTTGCGGCGATGGTAATTTTATGGAACAGGCAAGAGCGCTGGTGCAGACAAATAACCTGCAGCACAAAGTGTTATTTACCGGCAAGCTCACCCCTGTCGCACTAAAAGAATACACAGTCAATGCCTGGATTGGTATTACCCTCTTTGAAAAAACAGGCATGAGCAACTATTTGTCCCTTGCCAATCGCTTCTTCGATTATATGCACGCAGGGGTACCGCAACTCTGTGTCGACTACCCGGCTTATCGGGAGATAAACAATATGTATGATATTGCTGTTCTAGTATCAGACCTCAGCCCGGAAAACTTATCGGCACAGTGTAACAGCCTTATGAACAATGAACCACGATACCAATCACTGCGACAAAATTGCCTGCTTGCCAGGCAAGTGTATAACTGGCAGGAAGAAGAAAAGAAATTGATTCACAGCTATCATACTATTTTCGCGAACCATGGATAAACATGTACACATAGTATGTTTAGATGTGCCTTATCCAGTGGATTACGGCGGTGTATTTGACCTGTTTTACAAGATAAAGTCATTGCACGAACGTGGTATCAAAATTCATCTGCACTGTTTTGAATATGGCCGTGGAAACCCCGAAACATTGAACCAGTATTGTGAAGAAGTGCATTACTACCAGCGCAACCAGGGCCACAAGGGTTTTTCCATAACCATTCCCTACATTGTTGCGTCGCGTTCATCAGACGAGTTATGCAGGAATCTGCTTAAAGATTCTTATCCTGTTATCCTCGAAGGCATCCACTGTACATACCCGTTATATTGTGGTGCATTAAAGAACCGGAAGATCATTCTGCGGTTACACAATGTGGAATATCAGTATTATCACAACCTCTTCCGTACAGAAAAATCCTTTCTGAAGAAAGCGTATTTCTACAATGAAAGCCGCTTGCTGAAAGTGTATGAAAAAAAGGTGGCGAAAAAAGCAACGATCATTGCGGTATCCGAGAAAGATGTACATACATACCGGGATAAATTCGGCGTGAGCGATATTTCTTACCTGCCTGCTTTTACACCTTATGAGGAAATCAATTCAAAAGAAGGCATCGGCAATTTTTGTTTGTATCATGGCAACCTGTCTGTTGCTGAAAACGAAGAAGCTGCCTGCTGGTTGCTCGAACATGTTTTCAGCAAGATAAAAGTGCCGTTCGTCATTGCCGGTAAAAATCCGTCGGCCCGGCTGCAGCGGTTGTCATACCTTAATTGCCATACCTGTCTTGTGTCCAATCCCGATGAAGCCGAAATGAACGACCTGATCGCAAAAGCACAGGTAAATATCCTGCCTTCTTTTAATGCCACCGGTGTAAAACTTAAATTACTCAATGCATTATTTAACGGCAGGCACTGCGTGGTAAATGAAGCCACCGTCGATGAAAACGGGCTTGGCATTGCCTGTCATGTGGGCACTACGGCCGAAGCGCTCCGTTCCATTGTTGTACAACTATATCACAAACCATTTGGCGAAGAAGAGATCATCCTGCGTCAAAGATTATTGGGAAAACAATACAATAATACGCGCAATGCACAACAACTTATTGAATCGATATGGTAGCATTGTCTTCAACTTTTCCACGTTCCGTTTTTAATGTTCTCGCCGGAAATTTATTGATCACAATGTAATCGTGGGTAGCCATGATAATGGCCGCGCCGTAGTCTTTGCTGATATTAAACAGCAACTGCATGATCTCATCGGATGTTTGCGGATCGAGGTTGCCGGTAGGTTCATCAGCGAGGATCAATTTCGGCGAATTACACAGCGCCCGCGCGATATCCACACGTTGTTGCTCTCCCCCACTCATTTCAAAAGGCATTTTAAACCCTTTTGATCTTAGTCCGACCTTATCGAGCACATCATTAATTTTTTCATCCATCAGTTTTTCATCTTTCCAACCGGTGGCGCGAAGTACAAATTTCAGGTTTTCATTTACTGTACGGTCCGTCAGCAGTTGAAAGTCCTGGAACACCACGCCAAGATTGCGGCGCAGGAACGGAACTTTTTTCCAGTCCATATCCTTCAGGTTATAACCCGCTACCGTACCCTCTCCTTCGCGGAGTGTCAGGTCACCGTACATGGTTTTGAGCAAACTTGACTTCCCTGAACCGGTCTTGCCAACGAGGTAAACAAATTCACCTTTGTTCACGCTGATATTTACATCCTGCAAGATCAGGTTCTGGCCCTGGTATATATTCACGTTCTTCAACTCGACAATTTTTTCAGCCATAGGTTCATTTTATAAGCACAAAAATAAAGCTTTCCTGCTTCCCGCTGTTTGTCAATCTTTTTAATCTGGCGGATGCCCAGGCAAGCTTTGCCGTCTTTTTGTCGTTCCCATAAGAAAAAACAAGACATGCCTCACATTTTTATAATTTACTGATTAATAGTACGATATTCGTTTTATCCATACTGTTTAACGACCAGATGAAAGCTGCCATGTTTAGAACAAGTCCTGATCGAACATTTTCCTGTTGTAAGCCACAATCGTTTGCTGGCTGTCGTATGCCGGATCCCGGTGAACAAATGCCCGGCTTCATTTCATCCGTTTTGTTACTTTGTCTCACTGCAAATTTTTTAAACACGTAATATTTGTTATGGAAAAAAGGGCATCCTTCAACACCACGGTCGCTGCGGCACCGGACATGAAATTATTTTACGCCTGCTTTGTGGCGATGATCACCACCGCCTTCGGTTTTATTTTACGCGCACTCATCCTGCCGGAATGGGGAAAAGAATTTAACCTGACCCAGACTCAGCTCGGTGAGATCTCCGGCGTGGGCCTGTGGCCGTTTGCCATAAGCATTGTTCTCTTCAGTTTGATCATCGATAAAATCGGGTACAAGACCGCGATGATCTTCGCGATCATCTGCCACATCAGTTCCGCCATCATCACCATTTTTGCAGACGGGTACTGGATGTTGTACACGGGTACGCTGATCGTTGCACTCGGCAATGGAACCGTAGAGGCTGTTACCAACCCGGTGGTAGCCACCATGTTCCCCCGCCAGAAAGTAAAATGGCTGAGTATCCTGCATGCTGGCTGGGCCGGTGGACTGGTACTCGGTGGGGTCATGGCGCTGATGCTGGGTGTTGAAACGCCATGGCAATATAAGATCGGGCTGATCCTGCTGCCAACAGTCATCTACACGATTATGATGATCGCGCGCAAGTTCCCGCTGAATGAAAGGGTGCAGGCGGGCGTTACCTACAAGGAAATGTTACAGGAAGTAGGCGCGGCCGGCGCGTTGCTGATTTCCGGATTGATCGTGTTTCAACTGGGTGCAGTCTTTGGATGGCCTACCGGCGTCAATATAACGATCACGGCTATACTCACTATTTTATTTGGCATGTATACGCGCAGTTTCGGGCAACCGTTATTCATCATATTGCTCCTGATCATGATACCGCTGGCGACGACTGAACTGGGAACAGACAGCTGGATCACCGACCTTATGGCCCCTGAAATGAATAAAATCGGCCTGCAGGCGGGCTGGGTACTTGTGTATACATCCTTCATTATGTTCGTGCTTCGCTTTTTTGCAGGGTCGATCGTACATAAGATTTCACCACTCGGCCTGCTTGCGGTCTGTTCAGGCATCGCCGCCATTGGTTTGTATACACTGTCTGCGTCCAGCGGCATCATGATCCTGGTTGCCGCCACCATTTATGGCATCGGAAAAACCTTTTTCTGGCCGACGATGCTGGGCCTGGTGGCCGAACGTTTTCCTAAAGGAGGCGCTTTAACCCTCAACATCACTGGCGGACTTGGAATGATTGCAGCCGGCGTAATCGGTGCTGGCATCCTCGGTTTTATCCAGGATAAATCGGTCGATAAAAAAATTGCCGATTACGATGTGGTGAATAATTCAACCATTCACCAGACATACGTCACAGAAAAGAAAACCAGTCTCTTTGGCAGTTACGAAGGGCTTGACCAAAATAAACTGTCCACCGCATCACCAGATATCCAGCAAACGGTGACAACGGTTCGCGACAACGCCAAAAAAGAGGCGCTTCGTTACATCGTAATTTTCCCGCTTATTATGCTTGTCTGTTACATTGCCTTGATTCTTTATTTCAGGTCGAAGGGCGGCTACCAGGTCGTGGATCTGGGGGATGAGAGGCCGGCAGTAACGAGCGTTTAACTACGCAGGCGACAAGACAGAAAGAAACACGAAGAAAGAACAAATATTCAATAATCAACGCTCAATAATCAATGTTCAATAAGACATTGGTTATTGAGCGTTGTATTTAATGTACTAATTTAGTTCGCTTAATTTAGCTGATA
>JBBSSY010000054.1:0-10428 GCA_038241595.1 Chitinophagales bacterium
CCCCTCGAGCCTTTTTTGGTGGTAAGAATGATGACGCCGTTTGCACCACGGGAGCCATAGATAGCCGCTGAGGACGCATCCTTTAACACGTTGATCGATTCGATATCGGGCGGGTTGATGTCCGAGATGCTGCCACTGTACGGAACGCCATCCAGGATGATGAGTGGCCCCGTTTCCGCGGTAATCGAATTGCGGCCACGGATGCGGATGGTATTGGTATTGCCCTCCGCGCCACCCGACGTCTGGTCGATACTGAGTCCGGGTACCGAGGCCTGCAAAGCCTGCGCAAAGTTTGTATTGGGCAGATTTTCCAGTCTTTTTTTATCTACCGAAGCCACCGCACCGGTTACATCGCTTCTTTTCTGGGAACCGTAACCAACCACAACCACTTCTTTCATCGATTGCGCCACGGAGGGTTCCAGCGAAATCCTGATAGCGTTACCGGTCACTTTGACTTCCTTCGACAAATAGCTTACATGGCCGATAACCAGCGTGGCACCGCGGTTGGCTTTAATGGAAAAGTCGCCGCTCTCGTTTGTTTGGGTTGCCACAGTTGATCCTTTCAGTTGAATGGTGGCATTGGACACGGCGCTGTCACCGGAGGTTACGTGGCCGGTTATGGTGCCCTGCGCATAGGTCAAAAAAGAAGAGACCATTAGAAATAACAGGAACAAGCTGCCGCGGGAAAGGGTTTTGTAATAAGCTTGCACACCCGGGAGACTGGGCGTACGTTTTGGCAAGCGCATACTCATAATCGTTTGTTTTAGTTAGACGTTTGATACCCGGCTTTTGATTCGCCATGCAGTTGCCGGGTCAAACTGCAGCGGTAATTTATAGGAACGATTCTTCACCCTTTTCGCTGCTTTCCACCATTTTTACCTTGATTTGTGGAAGCTAATAAGACAAAGGATGTATTTTTAATAAACAATTAGTCCGCAGGCGTAAAAAAGACTGGATGCAGGAAATGAATTTCCCGGAAAGCGATCAGCAATTGTTTTTCATACAGCCAGGATAATCGTCTAGTCAAAAATAGTGAAATCATTCAGGTAGAACAAATGTACAAATTCGACCTGCCCGTCCATAAATATATATATTTGATTGCGTTTCAACAATTGCTACCGATGAAAAAGAAATTCTTTCTGATACTGTGTATTGTCGCAACCGTTTCCGCCGCTCGCGCACAACCAGTAAACGCCGCGCTGGGAAAGCAAATTATCGTAAGTTCCGAAGATGGCAACTATCGCGGCTCCCTGGCAGTGGACGGCATTGCCGATACCGCACATGCCTGGAAAACGGCCGCTGGCAAAGCCGGCCCGCATTTTATGGAGATCGACCTCCACAAATACCACCGGCTCTCGTCCATAATTATTACGGGGATGCCCGGCACCGCAACTACACTGCAACACCTGCTTAGTCTGCAATACTGGGATGATGCCAACTGGACGGACCTGGCGGCACCTGTTACGATAGATCCCGATCAGAACGCGGTTATCTTTACATTAAGTCAACCGGTTACCACGTTTTCGATCCGGGTACAAGCTTCCGGTCCGTCACTTGCGCTGGAGGAAATAGAGGTGTACGGCGAGCTCGTTGAGGGGCAACCGCTGCCCAACAATTCGCCTTCGGTCAATAAAAATGATACTGCGTCCCGCGCGTTGAGCATCCGTGTCACCGGCGATGTCGTCGGCAAAACGATGAAATATGTCGGGTACAACCAGGGTTACTACCTGCCCGGCAGCAATGTATCTGCCTGGCTGGAATATTCGGCCGTTAATTCCCTGCGTGTGTGGACAGCGCTGAGCGAATTTTCGCCCCCGGCGGCCTTCTCTCAACAAGCGGTCATCGCGCTGGAACAGTTTGAACAATTAAAACAGGCATTCCGCGCCGATCCCGGCAACGGCGCCGGTGTAGATTGGCCGGCACTAAACACTGTTTACAGCCGTGAAACCAGCGGTAACAAAATGGTTTTCAATTATGCCCTGGATGAGCTGAAGAGATTACAGATCGATGTCGTACTGCAAATCAATGAAAGAAATTTCGAGGACAACTGGAGCAATAAATGGCTGCGGTGGCGACAGTTTTATGCACTGGCGTTTCATGCCGCGTTGCGGGGTAACGTCGCCATGTTCGCCATGCAAAATGAACCCAACCACCGCGCGGCGGGTCCGATGACGCTGGAAAACTGGATGCGGGGGTTACAGATCGCCTCAGACGCGGTGCGGTGCGCGGTGGAAGTTGTGAATAAAAAATTACATCATACATTAATCCCACGTTTCATCGCACCTGTTACCGCCGGTAACAATACCGACTGGTGGGCTTACGTGGTAAGCCATATCCGCGACGGCTATGATGGCAAAAAACTCGATAATGACCTCTTTGATATTTTCAGCACACATTCGTACAACCAGCCGGCCATCGGCTATGCCACGCGGGTGAAAGACATCAGCGCGGTGATCAAGGCAAATCATCCGCTGAAAAAAACGCTGCCCGTGGTGTTTACAGAAACAGGCCGATGGATGAACGCCCTGCTGATCGACAAGGATGAAACGTATGATTCCCCGTCTGTATTTACCGAGTGGGCAGGCATGTACGCCAACAATATGAAAAACGGCGGGTATGGCATGTGGGCCTTCAAGTTTGCGAATACTACCAGCGATGTATACCCGCGGGGCATCAAATCGGGTCATCACCTTACCTGGCAGGGCACGCGTATCGTGGAAGACGCGTATGAAAATGTTGCACTGGGGCGGCCGGTTGCCGTTACCGGCAATGCAGGCACCGCCGTTTTCATCACCGATGGTGATAAATCCGATCGGTCCACCTGGGTTTCCGATTCAACAACGACGCCGAAATCAGTAACGATCGATCTAGGTATGCCACTATCGATTGGCAGTGCCGTCGTATACACGGGCTCTTCCGCGGGTGTATATACCGGCAGCGACCGGGTCAGCAATTTTACGCTGCAATACCAGGCGGCAGACAGCAGCTGGAAAGACATCGCCGGCACCTCGGAAAAAAAATCGAAGTATGTGCAATTATTTTATGTTTTCAAAAATCCAGTGACCACCAGTCGTGTGCGCTGGGTAAGTCCGGATAGCGGGCGGGTGAAACTGCGGGAAATAAAATTGTTTGCTGCCGGAGACGGCCCGGCAATCAACGCACCGGCTGATTATAATGTTTCAGGCATCCTGCGTACCGGCGAAGTGGTGAGGTTATTTGCTAAGGGATTCCGGGATGAGCGCCCGCTGTTAAAAACCATTTCTTCAGTCACGGATAAGTCTGCGGATACCTATACCTGTTATGATGAAATAACGGGTAATTATTATTGCTGGCTCGTGCAACGCGGAAACTTTACCTATCGGGCAACCATAGATTTGTCTGCACTGAATATCACTGCCAACGCGCCGGTGACTATTGAAACCGTGGATAGCGGTCATTATGGTGAAATAACACAACTGGTCAAACTGTCGCCGAATAAAATCGTATCGGCAGAAATGCCGGCGCAGAGCGTGCAACTGTTAACCGTTCCAGGGAACAAACGGTATAAGGAAAAAGTAATTACACCTGTACGCGAAGGGACGGTGTCAGGTGGTGACCGTGCCAATGAGGTCGCTACGCCCGGCGTTGGCCTGAAAGTTTCCCTGGATGCATCTGCCCCTGGGAAAAACCAGGTAGCGGTTATTGGTTACCGTACGACGCAGAAACTTGTTATAGCGGCAAGCCGGATGATCCTTGAGGTTCATGGCAAGGTATCGGGCAGCGAGCCCTACCGGTTACATGTGTATGCGATTCCATCCGCCTCCGGTCTTCCTGCTCGTTTGAGTTGGACGAATGCACCACTCCTCAATGCACGCGAAGCACTCGTTGATTCGGTGGGGCAGCGGGCATTTGTCGCGGGGGAACTCGCCTTTGATTCAATCGCCCGGTATCATCGGCTGGATATAACGGACCTGGTGAAAAAGCACCCGGCAGATAATTATGTATTTGTGTTTATCCGGGAAACCAGGCAACTGGGGGATGACGGTGATAAGGGGCGAACGGTATTGATCGATGGATCGAAGACTGGGTTTAAGCCATTATTGCGATACTGGTTACCTCAATAAAAATCGCCGATACGCGGGGCGGTCAAGCCATCGGTATCGGCGAGGAGGTATCACACAGGCCATATGTAGCGCAAATGTTCGGCAGTAATCCCGGCGAACGGGCAACTATTATTATTGAATCTCGACCACTTAACGATTCATTCAATTAAATAAACAGGTATGCGAACGTGTTATCAATATGAAACTGCAATCATTATTCCACCTTTGTTATTCTGTTAAAGAAGGATACAAAGTAGTGGCACCCCGTGTGTAACGGTACCTGGTGCAGCCGTGGTGGTATTGTCGTTTTTCACACGTTATCAAGTAATTATACGTATGGGTCGCTCTGGCAAACAGGTCCTCTTAATTTTAACGATTGGCGTCATCGAATACCTGGCCGTATGGATGGGTGCCGCGCGGTACAAAGCGGGGCTATGCCTGGCTATCTTGAATATAATATCTTCGATCGCGCTGCTCGTTTTTTGGATACAGCAGGGGTGGCGTATCAGCAAACATTTATTGAAGGTTACGAAAAATGATCAAATCTGCCGATGCCAATGTAATGGCAGGGGAAATGATCGGACTTTTCCATGATTGAAAAGCCAGCCACCAAAAGCAATTCCCCCGCTGCTTTGGCTGGTATATCCCATAAAAACCTGGCGTCGGCAAAAATTCTTCAAAGTTAAACAGACCACAACCTCTTTTCCTGTTTTCCACACCCGGTGCATAACTCAAACCGAATAATCGCGGATAGAATGGTAACGTTGTAATCGAATTTATGGTTATGCCCTGTCATGGAAAGCAGGCGCATATTAATAGGGAATCCGGTGCAAAACCGGAACTATCCCCGTAGCTGTAAATCCCGATACTGTGCGTAACAGTATGCAATTTCTGAACATTTTACGCCACTGTCCAATAAACAGGATGGGAAGGCTTCAGAAGCGGGAAAGTCAGAAGACCTGCCATAAAAGAACCGTTTATATGCTTTCGGGTGAAAGGCAGCAAACTGGCTACATCTCCGGTAACACCGGCTGTACCGGCTCGCTGTTTCCGCCCGTTACTAATCTTACATTATTATGCAACAAGAAACAGAACTTCTCCTCAAAGAAAACAAGGACCGCTTTGTCATCCTTCCGATTAACTATCCACAGGTATGGCAAAAATATAAACAGCATGAAGCCAGTTTCTGGACTGCCGAGGAAATCGACCTCAGCGGCGATACCAAGGACTGGAACAGCCTGAGCGACGGTGAACGGCACTTTATTTCGCATATCCTGGCCTTTTTTGCGGCCAGCGACGGCATCGTGAATGAAAACCTGGCCGTCAATTTCATGAGTGAAGTGCAATTGCCGGAAGCCCGCTGCTTTTACGGTTTCCAGATCATGATGGAAAACATCCATTCAGAAACCTATGCGCTATTGATTGACGCCTACATCAAGGACCCCGCTGAAAAAGACCGGCTCTTCCACGCCATCGATACTGTTCCAGCCGTAAAACGCAAAGCCGAATGGGCGCTCCGCTGGATCAACAACGGCAGTTTCGCCGAAAGACTGGTGGCATTTGCCGCGGTGGAAGGCATCTTCTTCAGTGGCAGTTTCTGCTCCATATTCTGGCTAAAAAAACGCGGCCTCATGCCGGGGCTGACTTTCAGCAACGAATTGATCAGCCGTGACGAGGGCCTGCATTGCGAATTCGCCTGCCTGCTGTATTCCATGCTTAGCAATAAATTGTCGCAGGAAGCGGTTTATAGCATCATCGGCAACGCCGTGGAGATCGAAAAAGAATTCATCACCGAAGCGCTGCCGGTGAAACTGATCGGCATGAATGCGGACCTGATGAAACAATATATCGAATTTGTCGCCGACCGCTGGCTCGACGAACTGGGTTACCCGAAGATGTTCCTCGCCACCAACCCGTTCGATTTTATGGAGATGATCTCGCTGCAGGGCAAAACGAACTTCTTCGAAAAACGCGTGGGCGATTACCAGAAATCGGGCGTACTCGCCGGCAAAGAATCACAGAGTTTTTCGCTGGAAGAAGATTTCTAAACCGCACCTATTTAATATATAAATCTCATCAACATGTTCGTAATCAAACGCGACGGCAAAAAAGAGTCCGTAAAATTCGATAAGGTTACTGCAAGGATCGAAAAATTATCCTACAGCTTAAGTCCGCTGGTTGACATTTATGAAGTGGCCAAGAAAACCATCGAAGGGATCTTCGAAGGTGTTCCTACCACCGAACTGGATAACCTCGCCGCTGAAACCGCTGCCTCATTAACTACCAAGCATCCCGACTACGCCATCCTGGCCTCCCGCATCGCGGTGAGTAACCTGCATAAAAATACCATCAAGAGTTTTTCCGGCACTATGCGGAAACTGCACAGGTATACCAACCCTGCCACGCGCAAACACCTGCCGATGATCGCCGACGACGTCATGGAGATCATCGAGGAAAACGCCGAACTGCTGGATAGCACGATCATCTACGACCGTGATTTCGCCTTTGATTATTTCGGCTTTAAAACGCTTGAAAAATCTTACCTCCTGCGGATCGATGGCAAGATCGCCGAGAGGCCACAGCATATGTACATGCGCGTGGCGGTAGGCATCCATAAAGAAGATATTGACAGCGTGATCAAAACCTATCACCTGATGAGTGAACGCTGGTTTACACATGCTACGCCTACGCTCTTCAACGCGGGTACGCCCAAACCACAGATGTCGTCCTGCTTCCTGCTGACGATGAAAGACGACAGCATCGACGGTATTTATGACACGCTGAAACAAACCGCCAAAATCTCGCAGAGTGCCGGCGGCATCGGCCTCGCCATCCACAACATCCGCGCCACCGGCAGTTATATAGGTGGCACCAATGGTACCAGCAACGGGCTGATCCCGATGCTGCGCGTTTTCAACGACACCGCCCGCTACGTGGACCAGGGCGGCGGAAAACGCAAAGGCGCTTTTGCCATTTACCTGGAACCGTGGCATGCCGATGTATTCGAGTTCCTCGACCTGCGCAAGAACCACGGCAAGGAAGAAGCCCGTGCAAGGGATCTTTTTTACGCCTTATGGGTCTCCGACCTGTTTATGAAACGAGTGGAATCAGACGGGATGTGGAGCCTGTTCTGCCCCAACGAGGCGCCCGGCCTGAGCGACTGCTTTGGCGAAGCCTTCGAAACTCTGTACATGCAGTACGAACAGGAAGGGCGTGCACGCCGCACCGTGAAAGCGCAGGAACTGTGGTTTGCCATCCTCAATGCACAGATCGAGACCGGCACGCCGTACCTGTTGTACAAGGATGCCGCCAACAGCAAAAGCAACCAGCAGAATTTGGGAACGATCAAAAGTTCCAACCTCTGTACCGAGATCATCGAGTATACCTCGCCCGACGAAGTAGCGGTATGTAACCTGGCTTCTATCGCACTTCCGCGCTTTGTGATCAATGGCAAATTCGATCATCAGAAATTATACGAAGTAACTTACGAGGCCACCAAAAACCTCAACAAGATCATCGATCATAACTACTACCCGGTTGAAGAGGCACGTAATTCAAACGAACGCCACCGCCCGATCGGCCTCGGTATCCAGGGACTGGCTGACGCCTTTATTTTGCTGCGCCTGCCGTTTGAAAGTGACCTGGCGAAACTGCTTAATAAAAATATCTTCGAGACCATTTATTTCGCTGCCATGACCGCAAGCAAAGACCTGGCAAAAGAACAGGGTGCGTACCAGACTTTCGCCGGATCACCGCTGTCAAAAGGCCTTTTCCAGTTTGACCTCTGGGGTACCAGCCCAAGCGATCGCTGGGATTGGGACGCCCTGCGGAAGGAAGTGATGGAATACGGAGCCCGCAACTCCCTGCTTGTGGCACCAATGCCAACGGCTTCTACTTCGCAGATTCTCGGCAACAACGAATGCTTTGAACCATATACCAGTAATATCTACACCCGCCGGGTACTAAGCGGTGAGTTTGTCATTGTGAACAAACACCTGCTGAAAGACCTGATCACGCTGGGAATATGGAATAATGACTTGAAAAACCAGATCATTGCCGCCAACGGATCCATCCAGAAAATTGATGGCATCCCGGCAGAGATCAAAGAATTGTACAAAACCGTTTGGGAAATCAAACAGCGTAACCTGATCGATATGGCGGCTGACCGAGGAGCATATATCTGCCAGTCGCAATCATTAAATTTGTTTATCGACAGTCCTACGACAGGCAAACTCACTTCCATGCATTTCTATGCGTGGAAAAAAGGCCTGAAGACCGGTATGTACTATCTCCGCACGCAGGCAGCTACGCAGGCGGTTCAATTTACCATCGAAAAGCAAAACAATCTTGCCACCGCTGGTGTTACAGACAAAGTGGTAACCATTGAAGCTACCAACGACGGAGAATTGAACGGCGGCACCTGCACGATGGAAGATGGTTGTGTAAGTTGCAGTGCTTAAAGACTGCAATGCGTACTTACGGGCATGTTTGCGTAGTAGGATTTGCTGCCTGTAAATTCCCTGCGGGTGATGAATCAATGGTATTATTCAATTCTTCATTAACTTGATTTATAATGGGGCCTTTACTTTCGTGGGATATTTTCATGGCAGGTTATCATAAGAAGTTCGACCAGATCGACGATTTGAAATCGCTTAACCAGATGTCGCTTTTGTACGACTGGACAATTGATTATGATATGGAAGAAATGTTATTAAAGAAAGGGTTGGTGGTTCTCGTCACCGACCCTTCTCTTTCTATCTCTTTTGCCAGCAGTAATATAGCGTATATGAACGGCTACCGGCCGGAAGAAGTCGTTGGCAGAAAGGCCTCGATGTTCCAGGGACCGGCAACCAGCGATGCCACCCGGGCAACCATCCGAACCGCGATAAAAAAAATAGAGCCTTTTCATGTTTCGATGATCAATTACCGCAAGAACGGTTCATCATATGTGTGCGACATCCATGCGGTACCCCTCTTCAACAGCCAGCATCAGCATGCACATTTTATGGCTTTTGAAAAACTCGTCGACCATGACGCTTGAAGAAAGGATCGAACGTTCCACCACAAAAATCTTCAAAGCGGTGTTCCCGGCAAGCACCAATCACTATGACACTTTATTTGGCGGCACGGCCATGGCCCTGATGGATGAAGTGGCCTTTATTACGGCCACGCGCTTCTCCCGGAAAAGGGTGGTCACTGTTTCATCGGATCGTATTGACTTCACCCGCCCGATTCCTTCGGGCACGATTATCGAGCTGATCGGTCATGTACAACAGGTTGGCAATACGAGCATGAAAGTGACGGTGGATATTTACATTGAACAGATGTATTCAGAACGCCGGGAAAAGGCGATCTCCGGCACGTTTACTTTTGTAGCAATCGATGACAATAAAAAGCCAGTGCGGATTTCCTGAGTGTTTGCGGACAAAAAAATGGTATAGTTTGCGTACAAAAACTGGTCTTTAAAAATTTACACCATGGAAAAAACACCACAGCTTCTCCCGCAACATAAAGCGATGGAAGCATTCGTCGGCGGGTGGAAAATTAATGGCAAAAATCTCGAAGGCGCGGAAGGTTCGGCGGGTACAACAGTAGAGGCAGACGGAAGCTATACCCTGTTGCCGGGTGGTTTCTTCCTCGAACTTCGCGAAACCGCGCATTTTGGTGACCAGCAGCACATCACCCTGATGATCATGGGATACGACGAAGCCAGCCTTCAATACCCGGTTTCGTTTTTCGACAACACCGGGTACAGTCGCGTGTACCAGGGTAGTCTTCGCAAAAACACCTGGACGATAAGCGGCGAGAGGGAACGGGCAACGTATACATTCGGCGATGACGGAAACAGTTATACGTCTTTCTGGGAACGATCCTTTGACGGCGCCAACTGGGTGCCGCTTTGTGAATTGTCTGCCACCCGGTCAGTATAAACCGCAAGGCAGGAACGTCTTTTGCGCTACATATTTCAAACCGTTGATAGCAACCATGAAACCTGACCAACAAATTCTCTGGCTCTTTGTGCTGGCACTACCGATCGCCAGCATCAGCTGGGCGATCACACATGAAGAGATTTTCCGCGAACCCAGGGATTTTTGCAGGCGCTGCAGCGACAAAAGCAAACACCTCTATGTCAAAAAGTTTTTCTACCTCTTTACCTGTGAATATTGTTTCAGCCATTACGTGACCATCTTTATATTACTGGTCACGAATTATCAACTGCTCATGACCGGTTGGCGGGGGTACCTCATCGGCGGTTTTTCATTGGTTTGGATCGCAAATACTTATATGAGCCTGTATGGCCTCATCCGCACCGATCTCAAATCTGAAAATTTAGATAATACCATAA
>JBBSSY010000055.1:0-10405 GCA_038241595.1 Chitinophagales bacterium
TAAGCCGCGCGTTGGCGGTGGCTTGTGAGATATAACCCCGTGCCAGTGCTTCCTGGATAGCCGCCCGACCATAGGTCAGGTAATCGCGGGCGCTGATGATCTCATATCTCCGGCTCGCCTCCCCGATCGATAAATCGTAACTGTAATTTACACTCACCCTGCCTGCCTTACCCGATTTCGTGGTAACGATCACGACGCCGTTTGAGGCCCTCGACCCGTAGATCGATGTGGACGCCGCGTCTTTAAGCACCTGTAAACTTTCTACATCCTCCGAACTGATGTCATTAATATCGTTCCGCTGGATGCCATCTACAATATATAATGGTCCTGCAGAATTCGGGTTGGAGATCGAGGTACCGCCGCGGATGATCACCCTTGCCGCAGCACCGGGCTGGCCGGTAACGGTTTGCACGCGCACACCGGGCAAAGAGCCCTGCATCGCTGTCGTTAAATTGGCGTAAGGTATCGTCTCAATAACTTTACTATCGAGTTTTGAAACAGATGTTGACAAGGTGGCCCGGGACTGTGAGCCGTAACCAACCACTACTACATCCGACAAGGCGGTGGCATTATCGGCCAGCGAAATATTGACGATGCTTCGACCGGTAATGGCCTGCTCTTGTGGCGTGGACCCTACGTAGCTGAAGACCAGCACATCGGCCTTGCCAACATTAATGGTGTAATTGCCGTTTGCGTCCGTGACGGAAGCGCCCTTGCTGCCCTTTACCCGGACGGTAACGCCTGGCAACGCCTGGCCCTGTTTGTCGGTGACTACTCCCGAAACCGCTGTCCGCTGCGCTAATAGCAGGAGATTAAAGCCAAGGAGCATCATAATTACTAGCGGCGTTCTCCGGCCGATTGGGGAAAAAGAAGTCTTATTTCTCATATTTATAAAAATTGCAGATGTGTTGGTTATGGACGATTCTATCGAAGTTTCTTCTCGTATCAAATATAACAGAGGCTTACGCAAATAATTGCTATTTTTTTTTGCATTTATAATACTTTCTTTCAAAATATAATAACATGTCGTATTTGCATGATGTCTTTTTTTGTACATTGAAACGGTGAAAGTTATTGAAGCGCGGTTACCCCAGGAATTTGACAAATCGTTTATCGTTTTCAGAGAAAGAGGCACCTTCTTTCCTGCGCCCTGGCATTACCACCCGGAATATGAATTGGTGCTCGTGAATGTCAGCACCGGCAGGCGCATGGTGGGAGATCACATCGGTTACTTCGAAGAAAACGACCTGGTGTTTATGGGGCCGAAGCTGCCACATGTATGGGTAAACGATTTGAAATACCTGCGGGGAGAAGCGGATGCGGAGGCTGACGCCATCGTGATACAGTTTGTAGACAGTTTCCTGGGCCAGGGATGCCTGGACATTCCCGAGTTGGCTGATTTCAAAAAATTTTTAAAATCGGCTGAGCGGGGCGTTGTAATTAAAGGCAATACAAAATTCAGGATCATCAAGATCATGAAGGAGATGCTTGCGATGAGCGGCATCCAACGATTGTCGGCTTTGCTTTCGGTATTTGAAATCCTTTCGTTAACCTCCGAGTACGAGTTTTTGGCGAGTCCGCAGTTTATTGAAAGTTTTGAATACGAATCGCCCGGCCGGTTCAAAATAATTACGGAGTATATCATGCAGAACTTTACGAGCAACATCACGTTGCCCGAAGCGGCAGCCGCGGCCAACATGGGTTTAACGGCCTTTTGCAATTATTTTAAAAGCCAGTTCAGGGTAACTTTCGTGGAGTACCTGAACACCATCCGCATTGGGCACGCCTGCAAACTGATCGCTCAAAACCGGCAGAATATTGTGGAGGTGGCCTATGAATGCGGGTTTAACAACCTGGCCAATTTTAACAGGCAGTTCAAGCGTTTAAAAAATATTACGCCGAGAGAATACCGGAAGTTACTGAATACGGAAACGGACTGAGGAAAGCGGTCAGCGATCAGTTGTCAGCTGTCAGCTGTCAGCTATGAACTATGAGCTTTGAGCTTTGAGATGTGAGCAGTCAATGTCGTTTAGCTAGACGTTTTAAAAAAATAGTCAATAATCAATTTTCAAATTGACGGTGAATATTGATTATTTTCTTACCTAAACGATATTGAATAAGTAAAAAGTAATCCCATTTACTAGCTGTTCACAATTGGGCAATGATCGCAGACAGCCGCTCGCGGACTTCATGTTCGGCTTTTACATCGAGGCAGCTCGTCCGGCAACGCCAGGTTTCGTAGCCACCGCGTGCTATTTCAAGCTCCGGGCAAACATATCCTACATAGTCATTGGCCAACGTAATCGTAAAATAATGATATCCGCTGGCGCGGCTCTTGAGCGCGATACCAGTTTCGGCGAAAAACTCCCCACCCAGGGCGCCTATAACAATATCACCAATCTTAAAAGCCTGCAGGGGCAGGTGCTTCACGCCAGGATATTCATTCAACAGTACTTGTTCGCGGGCGTATATCTTATTGACGGTATCGTAGTAATTCGTGGTATCCAGGCTTTCATACCTGGTAACAGCAACGATCGCCTTTGCTGCGGCCAATTCTGCAGCATCAGGTTTACGGACGGCCACAGGCAATTCTTCATACATCACGGTCAGCGGCGACTCCGACTGCCAATTAATGTTGTCAAGCGACTGAACCATTTTTTCCGCCAGGTCAGAACCAATCAGGCGGCTCTTTTCAAAATCAGTTTTTGTAAAACGGGTCGGGTTTGCAAAGTCCCAGATATTTGCTTCGCCACTGGTGCCATTGCTCATGATGCCTACGAAGTGTTCATGCGCGTGCAGTTTGCTTTTAAGCTGGCTTGAAAACACGCCGAAGTAATCAGCACTGATGGTTCCATTCGGCCAATCGCCGACATAATGAAGCGAATAATTGGCCACGATGCTTACCCATTCATTCTGCTCGTTTTTAATGGCGATATAACACAGTTCAGTATCCATCTGCGCTACTGGTGCAACAATCTGGTTCTCGTCGCCAAAGGGGTTGGTCTTTACCGTGTCCAGCGATCCGGTAACCGGGTTTTTTGCTTCGTAACCGGCTTTCATGGCGTACCGCCGGCATAATATATATTCCGGCACGTCCAGCGAGCCAAAGCCGATGGTGACCTGTTGTACATTTTGCTGCGCCTGTACGATGGCCCGGACGATCAGGCCCGGTAATTTTTGGCGGTATGGCAAGTCTGCATGACCACCGAGCAAACTTTCTACGGAGCCTGCGGCATGCGTGTGCGTGCTGGAAATCATCATATTTTGTGGCAGAATGCCCGTCTGCTCGAACACCTTCAACTTTACCTCATCCAGCAACAACCGGCTCATCGCGCAAATATCAACGACACAGATCGCTATGGTTGTATGGGCGTCCTGGATAACCAGTGCTTTGGCAAACAGGGGGTCATGAACGTGCACCGCATAATGCGTGATAAAATCCCCGTTCACCAGCGTCCCCAGGGGCGGCGTGATATCTACCTGCGAGGCGCCTGCTTTTGTTTTGTTTGTCTCGATCATGATCAGCGCTTGTAGCGTTATGGTAATATTTTCCGGAACATCCTGAGCCAGTTTTCACTAAAAATATTCTTGACGTCCTGCGCCGAGTAACCGCGCCTGAATAAAATGTCCCCGTATTTTTGCAGGTCAGCCACCGAATTTAAATCCCAGGGCGATTGTTCCGTCCCGAAATTTCCGTCCAGGTCGCTGCCGATGGCCACGTGGCGGCTGTTTCCGGCGAGCTGGCAGATATGATCCCAATGGTCGACCAGGTTTTCCATCCTGATGTTTAATTGCCAGGGATCAGACAGGGCATCAATGAAACGGGTATCCATCGCCCAACAGTCGAGCATTCCGCCAATCACCGCATCCCGTTCGATCAACATTTTTATCTGCTCATCGGTTAGCTGGCGCTGGGTTGGTGCGATGTTGCGTACGTTATGGTGACTGGCCCAAACCGGGCCATGGTATGCGTCCAGGGCCTGGTTGAATCCTTCATCCGTGAGGTGGGTTACGTCGAGTGCCATATTCAGCCGGTCCATTTCCCGCAGCAGTTTAAAGCCGGCTGCGTTGATCGGCCCTTCCATTTTTGTGCCGGGGGCATAGCGGCCGGGACCAAAATGCGACAGCCCCAACGCCCGCACCCCGTACCCGTAGGCACGATCGAGGTAAGAAATATTCACCAGCGAATCGGCGCCTTCCAGGCTCAGGATGTAACCCACCGGTTTGTTTTCATCCGGAATGGTTTCGTTCTCCCACAGCGCGAGGTGTTTGTCCAGGCTTTCCGCAGTAATAATTTGTGTCATCTCGCCGATGGCTTCCATTTCGCGGTACCACGCCAGTTGTGCCTGCGTCATGGCCCAGGCCTGGCTGGGCGAATTCCAGCCGGGCAACGACATGCCAAAAGAGGTGCAACGCGATAACTGGGTCGCGATAACCAGCCCTACCCTGCCCTTCCGCAGTTCGGGCAGGCATACGGTTCCGCGGCCGCGGTCGGCTTTGTCCTTCATGTGCATTTCGCGCATACGGATCTCCGTAAGTGGCCGGGAAAGGTCGCGGTTCCACTCGATGGCATTCATGGCCAGGTCAAGATGTGCGTCAATAATGAATGGCCTTGTCATCACGTTGAAACTGATTTTGCGGAGTACCTATATGATTCTCCAATGATTATTCTTAAACGACATTGAAATATAACTAGTACAATCAAGCCCACCTACCGAAATAGTCAGGCATTTACCAGCAGTTCCAACCACCATCAACATGCAGGTTTTGCCCGGTAATGTAGGAAGCGGCATCCGACAACAAAAACGCCACAGGCCCCGCGATCTCGGGCGATAGCCCTACCCTGCCCAGCGGCGATTTACTGTTGATCTGCTCTATGAAATGCGGGTGCGCCTGCTGTACTGCCGGTTGCGGGAACGGGCCTGGGGAGATGCTGTTGAACCGTACATTGTTTTTTCCCCAATGCACCGCCATATATCGTACCATCTGGATGATCCCGGCCTTAGTTACCCCGTATTCTATGGGGTTTTTGTTCATCGGTGCATCGTACATGTCGGGGTATGGCGATAACGAGCCATACATGCTGGAAAACAATACCATGCTGCCTCGTCCCTTTTCCGCCATACATGTCGCCAGTTCGCGCGAGAGCAGGAAAGAGGCTGTTAAACTGCCATGGTTTACGGCATCGAAATCTGCTTCGGTCAATGCTTCCAGTGCTTTCGCGGTGGAGGCATAGGTTAGATTAACAACTCCATGTGGCACACCGTCTTTCGCGATATGATGGGCAACAAAAGCCGGGATCTGTTCGCAATGATTTATATTAAGCGTGCCCGCCTTTACTCGTTCAGTCAATTGCTCCGCATCGATGTATTGCTGTGCACGGTCTTCCATGTCCACACAAAACACATCGGCGCCAGCGGCTACCAGCAGGTTGATGGTTGCCCGGCCCAGGTAACCCGCGCCGCCAAAGACCCAGATGTTTTTACCGGCGAGGCTTAATATATTGGTGTTGTTCTGCTTACTGTTCGATTAAGCATTTAAACCGCCATCCATCACGATGTTTTCACCGTTGATATAGGCGCCTGCCCTGGAGGAAAGCAGCACCACCAGGCCTTTTATATCGTCGGGGTTGGCCATGCGTTTCAGCGGCACCTTTTTACAATAATTGTTTAAAAATATCTCAGGCTGGTGATTGAACAAACCGCCCGGACTGATACAGTTTACCCGGACATTTTTACCAGCCAGCATTTGCGCCATGTACCGGGTCAGGTTAAGCAGCCCGCCGTTGTGAAAAAAGTAATCCGGTGGCGGATCACCCATGGCGGTGCCTTCGTAATTGGAAAGATCGGGGCCATACATCCCGAAGATGGAGCCAATATTCACGATACTGCCGCCCCCGTTTGCCACGATCAGTTCGCCCATTTCGCGTAGCATATCCATGGAGCCGGTGGCATTCACCCGCATCGATTCTGAAAAATCGTCGAGGCTTCCGTTGTACCCTTTCATCGGCCTCGACACGGCGTTGTTGATAAACACGTCGAGTTTACCGAATTTTTCCAAAATGGCAACTTTCAGTGTTAACACCTCATCGTGTTGACCCTGGTCTACCGGTAACGCATACACGTCAAGGCCTTTTAAGCGGAACTCACCGGCTACCGCTTCCGCGTTGGCGAGATTCCTGGAGGCAATGATCACGGTACCATCCGCTTCGGCAAGTCCTTCCACGATACAGCGCCCGTAATTACCGGCACCACCGCTTACGAGGATCACGTTGTCTTTCAGACTGAATAATTCTTTTACATGCATATACAAGGGCTATATAAACGAAGCCGTTTTCGTTAAAGATAAATGGTTTCACCACCTTGAGCCAGGCTTTGCCGGGCAGCCAGCAGCGCGCGGATGATGTTGTCTGTTTTTGAAAAGTCGAGCCTGGCCTTGCCATCCTGCACCGACCGGATAAACTCGATGATGTTATCCCGGAACATAGTATACGAGTTTTTTATATCGACCAGGCGCCAGTCTTTCTGCCCGTAAATGGAGACCTGGAAAGTGCCCGAAATATCCATGAACATATTGACCATTACTTGCAGTCCATCGGGGAAAGTGATGTGTACGATGTCTTTGCCGCTTTCGCCAATATGCCGTACAGAGACGGGTCTGGCTTCGTCGAGCAGCATCATGATGCATTCCAGCATGTGTACGCCATAGTTCAGCCAGTCTTTCTTTCCGGTGGCGATGATTAACTCCGGTTTGCCGATGGCGGCCATCTCTATTTTGGCGGTGATCGCTTCCGATGAATAGCGCATGGATGAGCAAGACATGATCAACCGCCCTTTAGCGACCTGCGCGGCAAAATAGTCCAGGTCTTCCAGCGAGCCAGCGAGTGGCTTTTCGATGAATATGGGGATGCCGGCATCGAGGAAAGGTGCCGCCATTTTTACGTGGTTTTCGATGTCGCTGCGCAACAACATAATGGCGTCAACCTGACCGATCATGTCTTCATAACGGCCTGCCACATGCGCGATGCCGGCGCTGGTCGCGATACTTTGCGATAGTGCGTCATCCTGTGTCCACACATGGGTTACCCGCGCGGCATTTAAACCAAGCGTACCTTTGTTGGCTTGCAGGTAAGCGGCCAGGGCGGGGTAACCGAGTTTCGTTATCGCATCACCGTCAAACTGCCCGTTGATGATTGCCGACCAGGAGTATGGATGGGCGTTGCCTTCCGTCATTCCGAGGATACCAATTTTGATCATGTCAATATTTTAATGGTCAGAAGGTTATTATTTTACCCACCCGGCCCGGTCCCATTTTGGCAAATCGATGAATGCAGGATCGGGATAGGCCATTTTTTTTGCCTGTTCAAACACTTCCGCATCCAGGTAGTGGCCATTGGCCGCGTCGATGGATTCCTGCAGGTAACTCAGTTTATCGATGCCTACCAGGATCGACGAAACCTGCGGGTACGACAATACAAAACGCGGGGCAAGGGTAGATAATTTGATACCCAGCGTGCCGGCCAGCGCCTTGTACTTCCCGATATGATTTTCGATCTGCAACAGGGCAGGATGCAGGTTTACACCTTTGCCGGTAAGCAGGCCACGCATCAGCACGGACCGGATGACAACGCCAATGCCTGTAGCCTCCAGCTGCTCGAACCCCGCAGCGTGGCGCTGGTCCAGGATGTTGAACGGCAACTGTATCACGTCCCAACAGCCGGCATCGATAACCAGTTGCGTTTGCTCGTTGGTGTACACCGACGCGCCCGTCGCCCTGATAACGCCTGATTCTTTAAGCGCTGAAAATATGTTTCGTACGTCTGCATTCTCCAAAACCGCCTCGGTGCCCTGGTGCAACATGTAGACATCGATGTAATCGGTTTGAAGGGCTTGTAAACTGGCCTGCAGCGATTCATGAATGATTTCACGAAGTTCGTCACGACCGGGCAACGTGCCGTCGCTGTTTTGCAGGTATTTACATTTCGTAGCGATGACCACCTGGCTGCGCTGCGCATTAAATGCTTTGCCCAGCAGCATTTCGCTGATGCCATACGCGGGGGCGGTATCGAAAAAATTTACACCCGATCTAAGGGCAGTCTGCAACAGGTTGATGGCTTCAGCCTCGGTTGGCATGTCTTTTTCCGATTCGACGCCAATGCCGTACGGCATGCCGATTTCCACGCAGCCAAAGGCCAGTTCCGAAACGGATATGCCGGTGTTGCCCAGTGGTCGTTTATTCATAGTCGTTTGTTCTTCCTTCCGTCAATTTTATTTTGTGGCACCGGGTTTGTTAAACTGCGTTACCAACGAGTTGCAGTAGGTGTTCATACCCACCACATCGGCGCCGACATTTATAAACTGGTAACCCATGTCTTTAAACTCGTCGAGCATCCCGATGCCGCCGGAAGTTGCCGCGAACTTGCCGTGTTTGCGGGCTACTTCGGCTACTTTTTTGCGCGCATCGATCAACAGCGGATTGGTCCAGTCACCCGGTGCGCCGATGCTTTGGCTGAAATCTCCCGGTCCGAAGAAAAACATGTCAAAGCCTTCCAGTTCGGCAATCTGGTCGATTTCCGCCAGGGCCGCTACATCTTCGATCTGGAGCGCCACAAAACGCTGTTGATTGGCCTGTTCGAGGTATTCGTTGAAGTTCATATTGGTGTAACCGCCGTCTGCGCTGCCGCCGTCGATGGCGCGTCGGCCAACAGGATAAAAGCGGGTCATTTCGATGATGCGTTTGGCGTCTTCCACACCCATTACATGCGGCACCATGATGCCGGTGGCATCCAGTTCGAGGGGTTTCACGTAGTCGCTGTAACTGCCGCGGGGTATCCGCACCATCAGGTCCACATCATGCGCCTTGGTGGCCCATACATGCGCACTGTATACCGACCAGTTCTGCGCGAGGTGTTCCTGGTCGACCCAGACGCAATCAAAACCGTTCATGGCGGCTATTTCGGTGGATACCGCATCAGCCATGTTTACCTTGAAGCAACTGGCCACCTGGCCGGTGCGCAACTTGTTCAGTACCCTGCTTTCTCTCATTTTCATAAAGAAATATCTTTGTTGTTGTATAATTGAATGCGTGGCGTTTCTATCACTCACACCTCAAAACGTTTAAGAGTGCATTGGCGGCGGCCACCCGAACATCGGTGTTTTCATCGGCCAGCAGTTGTTGCAGCAACGGCACAAATGCGGTGTTTCCACCAAGCCCGAAGGCCTCCGCCACCTCATAACGCTGACCAACATCCGCCGTGGCATATTCCTGCAAAAGCGGCGCGGCGATTTTCCTGCCAGGCAAACCGCCATGCACAAACAAACAGCTGGCGACATACACGCGGGCGGCATCATCCGCTGCGAGGCGCTCCAGGCAAACCATCAAACGCGATATGGTGGTGGCATTATTTGATTTTTTAAAACGCAGGGCATAGGCCGCGTACCGGTAATCGATCTTGTTCGCTGACAACAGCAGCTCAGACAGCCGATCCTCGTCAGCGTCCTCATTGCTGTTCGCCCCGATCCAGCGTGCCATGCCCCTGAAGCCATCGGTGCTGGTATCCGCATAGGCTTGTATTACCGGCAGTTTACTGTGGTAGCCAAGTTTTCCAAGGCTTTCCAATGCGGTGAGTTTCATTTTATCATTGCTCCCGTGCAGGACATGATTGAGCAGTTCAGCGATATATTGCTGGTATTTCACCGGATATGCCCTGTTCAAACGGGCAAGCACACGCGCAGCGCCGATGGCATTCTCCGGCGATGCCTGCTGCAGTTGCAGGAACTGTGTCTCCAGACCATCAGTTTTACCATGATGGATCAGGTTTTCCGCAGCATGCACTTTAATAAAAAACGTTTCGCCGGTAAGTACTGCCTGTTGCAGAACGGCCAGACTTTTATGGCAGGTTTGGTCGGTCGTTTGTGCGTTCATGGTATTATATCCGCTAAATAACATCATACTGGCAACTGCCAGCACGAGAAGGGGGGTGTTATTTTTTTTGAAGGCCCGTTCCATTCGGTTCATCCGTTCAAAAGTAATCTGCATTTCCAGGCTTTCATTCAACTTTTACTTGCTTTTATAGTATAATTTTTCACGAATTTTCTCCTCGTGATTACCAACGATTGAAGGAACGATGGGCGGCTAATATTTATCCCAGGTTTTGTTCGGTTTTTTCCAGATGATCCGGCAGGCATATACATGGTTGTCGGCGCCGTATTGCTGTCCGCCCTGCGCCATTTCTTCAGCCGTGGTTACCCAGGTTTCCTTTTCGTTTACATTGACGACCCCGAAGTTGCCCAGGCGCCCGCCCGTATTGGGTGCCAGTATTTTTTCGGTTGAACGTATCACCACCAGGCGTTCGGGATCGACCTGCGCGATAAAGAGCGGTGCGCGGTTGCGGAACACATGATCA
>JBBSSY010000056.1:0-10392 GCA_038241595.1 Chitinophagales bacterium
AAACCGCACCAACATTTATCGTACAAACCGAAGACGACCCGGTTAGGGTGGAGAACAGCCTTTTTTACTACCTGGGGCTAAAAAAAGCAAATGTTCCGGCAGAGATGCACCTGTACGCAAAAGGCGGACATGGGTATGGCCTTCGTAAAAAAGGCATCGGTCTACAGGCCTGGCCGCAGCGGGCGGAAGAATGGCTGACCGGTTTAGGACTGCTGAATCGTTCCGGCAAATAGATGACGGGCGCTATACGGTTGAATCGGTTCGATCCATCGGCATAAATAGCAGTACCCAGACATAAAGATGCTATTTGCGATCGATATTCTGACCTGGGTTATTATACTTTTGTCCGTTAAATGCTTTTGGTGATATTTCATATTATGAGTTTTTATCAAGTCTTTTTATTGTATTATATTTAATGACAATTCCATCCGTCCGGCATGTCGAAATTTCTGTGCCGCTGAATGATTTTATTCTTCATTCAGATTTTATGCAGTGCGATCAGAAACCACTTCTGGACATGTAATCTTAAAGAAATGAATACCTTATTGTATTTGGAAGATGATGATGACGATCGGTTTCTATTCGACAAGGCCGTAAACGAGATTGTAAGCAGTAGCAGTATTGTTTATGCAAACTCGGAATTCGATGTTTTGCAGATTTTACAGAAAGAAGAAATCGACGTTATCTTTCTCGACATTTTTTTACCTGCTGAGAACGGGATGGATTGTTTAAAAAGAATACGCGCCAGCAGTGTTTGGAATCATGTCCCGATCATCATGTATTCAGCACACCTTCACACCGAATGGATTGAACATTGCACCCGGGAGAAAGCAAACCTGTATGTCCAAAAGCCCAAAGACTACAACCAAATCGTCACTACCCTGCGAAAGGTGCTGGAGTATGACTGGCGAGTGTTAAACAAATTCGCGGTTATACCGATTTCATGAAGAACAACTGAAACGGGCTACCCACCGGTCCAGTGGCCTCTGCCTCCTTGTTCCCGCCTCCCGCATCATTCCACGTTGCAAAACAATGCGAATCATTTATATTGCGACGGCTTAATTTGTCATTAGACAAATTGACCCATCACGACTGTTTCTCCATTAAATAACCGTTGTATGAAAATTATTTCAGCCTGCTCTTCGCTGCTTTTTTTGTTGATTGTGCAAACGATTTGCGCGGAGGTGCGCCTCCCCGCTATCATCGGCAACCACATGGTCTTGCAACAGAGGTCGGAAACAAAAATCTGGGGCTGGTGCGATCCGAATGAAAAAATTACCGTTAAAACCAGCTGGGACACCACTAATTTCAAAACAACCGGCGGCAGCAACGCCAAATTTAGCCTGGCCATACGGACACCCGCCGCAGGCGGACCTTTTACCATTACGATTTCAGGAAACAACAACATTACCCTGGACGATGTACTGGTAGGCGAAGTATGGCTGTGCAGTGGCCAGAGTAATATGTCCATGAATTTTAATGCGCTGAATTATCCCGAAGAGGTGGCTGCAGCCACCAATACGCAGATCCGGCTTTTCCAAATCCCGCGTTCGACGGCCGACTTCCCGCAAGACGATACCAGGGCACAGTGGGTAGTCTGCAACCCGGAGGACATGAAACGATTCAGCGCGGTGGGCTATTTCTTCGGCAGCAAAATACAGCAGCAGCTGTCGCAGCCTGTCGGACTTATTAACGCCAGCTGGGGTGGAACACCCGCTGAAACCTGGACACCGCAGGAACTGGTTAAAAACGACACAGCCCTCCGGGCGGCTGCGATGCAGCTAAAGCCAGCCGCCGGCTGGCCGGTGATTCCGGGCGCAGCCTTTAACGCCATGATCAACCCGATCACAAATTACCAGATCGCCGGTGCCCTCTGGTACCAGGGCGAAGCAAATGTCAACACCTGGTCTACCTACCAGTCCCTGCTAACCACCATGATCGGATCATGGCGTGCCCGGTATGGAAAAGTATTTCCGTTCTATCTCGTGCAAATCGCGCCCTACGCAGGATATGGTGCCGACAACTACCGGTCGGCGCTGTTGCGCGAAGCGGAGACCAAGGTGTTAACCTACCCAAAAACCGGCATGGTGGTTATCAGCGACCTCGTAAACGATATCAAAAATATTCACCCAACCATGAAAAAAGAAGTAGGCACCCGCCTGGCAGATTATGCGCTGGCGGAGACGTATGGTAAAACCGGGCTGGCTTACCGGAGTCCTGAATTCAAAACCATGAAAGTCGAAAAGAACAAGGCACGCCTTTCTTTTGATTATGCACCCAATGGCCTGGTGACTAAAAACGGCGCACCCATCAACTTCTACATCGCCGGGGCCGACCAGGTCTTCAAGCCTGCCACTGCCCGTGTTGATGGCAGTTCGGTCGTGGTCTTTAACAAAGAGGTACCCCAACCGGTTGCCGTGCGTTTTGGTTTTACAAATGATGCGATGCCAAACCTGTATAGCAAGGACGGTTTGCCGGTAAATGCGTTCCGGACAGACGACTGGCCGGTTCAATCGACGACAACCAGGTAGTCTAGGCTGATCTTATACGAGCGTTGCCCCATCCTTCCATAAAACAAAGAATAGTGGTGAATAAATGATTAAACCAGATGAATGATAATATCGATGCACTGTGTACAATTGCACGGAAGGAGGTAAAAACAATCATCGGGCTGATGTCGGGTACCTCTCTGGACGGGCTGGACATCGCGGTGTGCACGTTTACCGGAACGGGTCTGCAAACCCAGGTAAATGTCACCCACTTCACGACGAAAGATTACCACCAGCAATTTAAAGAAGAGATTAAAAAAGTGTTTGCCAAAAGTATGGCGAGCCTCGAGCTGGTCACCTTGCTAAATGCACAGATCGGCACTTATTTCGGTGAATTGATTCTGTCGGCACTCGCTGACTGGTACATCGATCCGTCAACCATTGACCTGGTGGCAAGCCACGGCCAGACGATTTACCATGCGCCTCAACACCAGCACGGACAGGCCATGTATCCCAATGCAACATTGCAGATCGGCGACGGCGATCACCTGGCGGTGAAGACGGGCATCATCACCCTGAGTGATTTCCGCCAGAAACACATCGCAGCCGGCGGTGAGGGCGCGCCGCTGGCTATCTACGGCGATTACCTCATTTTTTCCAGCGAGACAGAAAGCAGGATCATGCTGAATATCGGCGGCATCGCCAATTTTACCTTTTTACCGGCGGGTCATTCGACGGAATTCTTTTCATCTGATGTTGGCCCGGGCAATACACTGATGGACCAGTTCATCCAGTTAAAGTACCCGGGAAAGTATTACGATAAAGACGCTGCACTAGCTTCCGCAGGAACCATCAACACCATTTTGCTGAATGCGATGCTGGATCATCCTTTTTTCAACGCGCCTTTTCCGAAAACCACCGGTCCCGAACTGTTTGGCCTGCCCTTTCTGTTCGATGCCTTATCGGCCACCGGCCAGGCAGCACTTTCCAATGCAGACATCATGGCCACGCTGGCCGCTTTTTCTGCACAAGGGATCATCCGGGCGATGGATGCCTGTCTGACCCCCGGCGAATCGTTCGAGATATACGTTAGTGGTGGCGGTATGTACAACCCGCTGCTGATCGCACACCTGGAAACATATTACCATCGAAGCCTGTTATCAACAGCAGCCCTTGGCATACACCCGGATGCCAAGGAGGCGGTACTGTTCGCCGTGCTGGCCAATGAGGCGGTCTGCGGGGGTAAAACAGCTTACGGTACTCATCCCGGCATGCAGGCGGTATCGATGGGTAAAATTTGCTTTCCGAAATAACCGGCAAAAAAATTAATTTTGACCAGTTTATAAAATCAACCAAAACAACATGAGAAAACTGTTACACGCCTGTAAAGACGGGCTGCTGCTGCTCGTTATCGGGTGCCTGATCTGCTGCGCCCCCAGGGCGTTTGCGCAAAACAGCCGGTATATTATTAAAGGCGTCATCCGCGACGCGCGCGACAAACAACCGCTGCCCGAAGCGGTGATCGCTTTATCGGGCACTACCGTGGCCACCGCGGCGGGCGCCAACGGCGCCTATACCCTGAACGTACCCGGCGATGCGGGAACGTATACCTTGCTAATCACCCATACCGGTTACAAAACGGTCTCGCGTACCGTGCAGGTGAACCAGGCAGCCGTTACGGTAAATGTCGATTTGTCCGTAGACGCACTCAACCTGGATGAAGTAGTGGTGACCGGTACCGCCGTGGCCACCAGCAAGAAACAACTCGGTAATGCCATCACGACATTATCCGCGCGCGAACTACAGGGCGGCGTGGCCACTTCTATCGACCAGGCATTGGCCGGTAAAGTGTCCGGCGCACAGATTTCCCAGAACTCCGGCAACCCGGCAGGCGGCATCAGCGTACGCCTGCGTGGTAACAGTACCATCTCCGGATCAAGCGATCCGTTGTATATCGTTGACGGTGTAATTATTAACAACAGTTCCGACCAGCTCGTGGATCTGGGTGGCTACAGCCAGAACAGGCTGGTGGACATTAACCCGTCCGATATCGACCGCATTGAAATTATCAAAGGCGCCGCCGGCGCCGCGATCTATGGTTCCCGTGCCAGTAATGGCGTGGTGCAGATCTTCACCAAAAGAGGAAAGTCGGGAAAACCAGTGGTGGCGGTGTCCACCCAGTTCCGAAGCAATTCGATCAGGAAAAAACTGGCGTATAATAAATACCCGTTCCGTTTTGCCAACACTACCGCAACGGACCTGACACAGGTGCCGGTAACGCGGTACGACCTGCAGGACATGATTTTCCGCACGGGCTTCGGAACAGAAAATAACATCTCCGTGTCAGGTGGTTCAGCAAACACACAATACTATTTAAGCGGTGGTTACCTGGGCAACCAGGGCATCATTAAAAATTCAAATTTCCAGCGCGGTACCACGCGCCTGCGTGTTGACCAGCGCTTCAATGATTATATCAAAGCCACCATGGGCATCAGTTACAGCCTGAGTGGCAGCAACGAGATTCCAAACGGTGGTATCAATGAAGCGTACGGTGCGCTGACCGGGTTTATCTTTGGCAATAATTTTCTCGATCCAAAACCGAATGCAGCTACCGGCGTCTATCCTTCACTGGCACCCGCCGGTTTATTACGCACTAACCCGTTGGAGGCGATCAACCGGTTTGATTTCAGGCAGCAGACGAGCCGCTTTATCGGCGACCTGCAGCTAAGCATCACACCTTTTAGAAATTTCGCGATCAATTATACGCTGGGTTACGATAACTCCACGCAACTGGCTACCGGCTTCATCCCGGTGGGTAATACGTCGCCGGGTTTCAATACCGGTTATGCGAGAAGGGCGGATCGCATCGCTTTGCTGTTGAACAATGATGTGAATATTGCGTACAAGGCAAAGATCGGTTCCTGGCTGGAATCGTCCACGTCAGTGGGCGGAACGGCGCAAACCGAACGTGTTAATTCCGCGGGCGTAACAGGTACGCAGCTGAGTCCTGTCAGCCAGATCTCATCTGCCGGCGCGTCCATCGTTACGCTGGAAAACCGGTCTACACTGAATATCCTTGGTTTTTATGTGCAGGAAACGCTGGGCTTTAAAGACAAAATATATGTTACCGGGGCGATCCGGAACGACGTGTCCTCGTCATTTGGCGAAAACAACCGCTGGCAGTACTATCCCAAGTTGAGCGGTACCTACCTGTTGTCAGAAGAAGAATTCTGGAAGAAATCTTCGCTGGGCTCGGTGATACCCAATTTAAAATTGCGCGCTTCTTACGGCCAGTCGGGTAACCTGACGGCGATCGGTGCCTTCGACCGCTTCAGCAATTACAATTCGGTGTCGTTGTCCGGACTTCCCGGTGTTGCGGCCCCATCACAATATGGCAACCCGGATATTAAACCGGAACGCCAGACGGAAAAAGAAATCGGTTTAGATGCCGGATTTTTCAATGGTCGTCTTGCGCTTGAAGTATCGCTGTATAATAAAGCGGTGCAGGACTTGCTGTTGCCGGTTACGCTGCGCCCGTCAAGTGGTTACCTTACACAATATCAGAATATCGGTAACATGACCAACAAAGGGTTTGAACTGTTGCTGCGCGGCACGCCCATCGAGTCGGCCAAATTTAAATGGAACTCCACCATAATTTATTCAAGGAATAAAAACGTAGTGAGGGATATTCCCGGTGGCGTGGTTACGTTCCCCGGTGGTTTTGGCCAGGTAGCCGCCGTCAATGGTTATGGGCTTGGCGCATTTTACGCCACCTACTTTGCGCGTAATGCGGATGGTTCCCTGCTGTTAAATCCGGCTGGTTTTCCACAGACCGAAAAGGCGGGCAAAAACGCCGCGGGTCAGCCGGCAGGGTCAAATCTCCTGAAAGTAATCGGTGATCCCAATCCCAAATGGACGGGTTCATTTACCAACGAATTCTCGATAGGCAAAAGTTTGTCGTTCAGGATGCAGTGGGATGCTTCCTTCGGCAATGACGTGTTCAATTTTACCCGGCGCGTGGGCGGCCGCGATATCTATGGCGCACTTGCGGGCTACGAACCCGAATTGAAGGGCGAGGTACCCAAGGGGTCGTCCGCAGCGGTGTTCAGTATATTTGAAAACTGGATCGAAGACGGATCGTTTGTCAAGCTGCGCGAAATTTCAGCTACCTATGATTTTCGCCTGAAATTCCTGCGCAACAAACCCGTTCGGTTAACCGTATCCGGTAGAAACCTGCTTTCCATCGATAAATACAAAGGCTGGGATCCTGAAACCAACGCGGCAGGACAAAGCACCGCGGTACGTGGCTTCGATTTCGTGGAGGTGCCCATCCCGAGAACCATTGCCGTTGCGTTAAACTATAGCTTTTAATCTTTCAAATTAATGTCATGAAAAGAACAATTAGTCATCTTTATATACTCGGACTGCTCGCCGTCATTTTTTCATCGTGTAAACTCGAGGTCACCAATCCCAACGCGGCCACCGACCAGCAGGTGTTGACGACCCGCGAAGGCATCATCGCCCTGAGCATCGGTTTGCGGCAGTTCTATTCCACCACCGTTTTGAGCAATACCATGCTAACGCCATGTGTAACCGCCCGCGAGTTGAAGGGCATTGCGACGTTTACCAATACACTTGAAGTGGAAGCAGGTGGCACCACGCTCCCGACCGCGAATGGCAATATCCTGTCTTACTGGTCGGCCATGCAGCGTGAAATGGCGATGTGTGAAAGTGTGATCAGCAGTGCGCCGGCAGTACCCACACTGGAACCGACCATCCTGAGCGGGATTATGGGCCAGGCTTACCTGTTTAAAGCCATGTCTCTGGCGCAGCTGGCCATGGCATTTGAACAGGCCAATATCAACACCAGCACAACTGCGGCGGTCACGTTCGTTCCCCGGGCAGCCGTCTTCGCGGAAGCCCTGCGGCTGCTGGATCTGGGCATCGCCGCCGTAATCGCTAACCCGCCTTCGGCAGCTTTTACGGCCAATGTGGCGGGTCCTGATTTCGATCTCAAAAACACGTTGTATGCCATGGAAGCCCGAATTCACATGATGGCCGGCAACTACCAGAAATCGCTGGACAATGCGAATTTGGTGGACTTGTCAAAGGCATCGCGATTTACATATACCACGCTGAGTCCAAATCCACTGTTTACTTTGTACAAGATCACGATCTCTTACCGGCCGCGCGAAAACTTTGGCTTGCCGGTCGGTTTGTATGAAGCGGGGGACCAGCGGTATAATTTTTATTTTACCACGCCCAAAACGGTGATCAATGCAGACACCGTGGTGACGATGACCGGTTTTGCTGCTTCGCAAACAACGTCTATCCCGGTCTTCCTGACCGATGAGATCAAGTTGTTGAAGGCAGAAGCCATCCTGCGACTAAATGGTTCACTAACGGATGCACTGGCGCAGATCAACGCGGTACGCACGCAAACCAGCGGAGATCTGTTTGGTGTAAATGCCGCCTTACCTGCCTTCTCTGGCGCCGTTTCGAAGGACAATCTCTTGCTGGAAGTATACAAACAGCGTTGTGCCGAGTTATACCTGAGCGGTTTAAAATGGGAGGACACCCGGCGTTTCAACCGCCCGGCTCCACCAGCGAACACCACCGAACGCAACCGCATCTTTTATCCCTTCCCCGACCAGGAACGGATCAACAATAAAAATACACCGGCCGATCCGGCGATCTGATTCAATCATTAAAAACAGGGAACGATTTGTTCCCTGTTTTTTTTAATTATGTTTATGAAATCATTACTGGCCCTGGTATTAACGGTTACTACCTTGCATGTGTATGCGCAACAGGTTGTAACGGGCAATTCGCAGACGGAAAGCAACGCCGTTGTGCTGAACAACAAAGCCGGCAAGCTGCCAATCGGCCGCCTGGCAGATCTCCGCATCGCCAGTGTTCATTTCAATAGTAAATATACAGCGGTGTTTGACAGCATAGCTGGCAAGTACTGGTCTGTAACGCCGATAAATGGCGATTCAGTGAAGGACGTTAACGCATTCAACAACCTGCATGATGCGCTCAAATGGTACAACCTGGTATTGATCCAATTGTCTGACGAGACGGATTTCTCACCGGCGCTTTCGGCATTCATTGCAGACCTGGAAAGCACGACGGACGTTGTCGTGGTGCTCAACGGGGCGGGAAGCCTCCTGCAGCGGTTTAACGGCATCACATGCCCGTTGATCTGGAACAAGCAAAATAATGCGGAGACGGCCTCCCTCGCTGCACAGGTGATCTTCGGGGGGCAGGGATCGGTTACGCGGCTGGCGTCAGATTATGGTGGTGCTTTTAAAAAGGGTAGTGGCTTTACGACCCGCAAAAGCCGGCTGGGTTACGGCGTGCCGTCGATGGCAGGCGTTACCAGCAACCTGCCTGCGCAAATCGATGCCATCGTGGATTCAGGCATCAGGGCGCATGCCGCGCCAGCGGTGGTGATCCTTGTGGCAAAGAATGGCGAGGTGATCTTCAGCAAGGCGTATGGAAAACACACGTACGATGGCAGTGAAGTGACGAAAGCGGATGACATTTTCGACATGGCTTCCGTGACGAAGGTAACGGCGACCACGCCGACGGTGATGCGCTTGTATGATCGAAAACTGATCAGCCTCGACAGTCCCATCAGTAAATATGTAGCGGCAACGCGGGCGATCGAAGACAAGCGTGATGTAAAAATAAAAGAAGCGTTGCTGCATGAGGCAGGGTTTACGCCATATATCAAATTCTACGAAAAGCTAAAGCCGGCAGATCTGAGTCGCGATTCATCGGCGGCTTTTCCTACTAAAGTGGCCGATCATTACTTCCTGCGCGCCAATTATTTTAAAGAGGTGATGTGGCCGGTTACGCTGGCTTCAAAAGGAAATACCCGGGGGCAGTACGTGTATAGCGATGTTAGTATGTATATGATGAAGGAAGTGGTGGAGGCGGTGATGCACCGGCCGCTCAATGAGTTTGTGCAGGATGAATTTTACAAACCACTCGGCATGCAGTCTACAGGTTTTCTGCCTCGGAATCGCTTCGACCGGTCGCGCATTGTACCTACTACGGAGAATGACAACTGGATGCGTAACATGCTGGTGCAGGGGTATGTGAATGACCCGGGGTCGGCGATGGCGGGTGGGGTAGAGGGCCATGCGGGTTTGTTCTCTACGGCCAATGACCTGGCGATCTACTACCAGATGCTGCTTAATAAAGGCGAATACGGCGGTGAACGGTACTTCAGTGAAGCAACGGTTGATCTGTTCACATCGCGCCAGTCTAAAACGCCCAGTGCGCGGGGGTATGGTTTCGTCCGCGTTACGGACAAGGAAGCCGCGGCCAATCCGTTGTACCCGTCGCAGCAGGCGTTTGGGCATACCGGTTATACCGGCACCTATGTGTGGGTTGATCCGAAATACAACCTCGTGTACATCTGCCTGACAAATCGCACGTACCCTGATGACGGCAAAACCTATGGCGTATCGCCCATTAACATCCGTACGCGGGTACTGGACCAGGTGTATCGGGACCTGCTTGGGGAGAAAAAATAACGCCGTTATTTCATGGTTGGCGGTACTGTCTTTACGAAATTATTTACGGATTACCCTGAGTGGGTTCCGGGTAAAAACCTCAAATTAATTTAAGGCGACAATATATAGCGTACCAGGAAAGCACTTCCATAAAAACACCCTTTTATTTCTAAGGGTCTTTTGCCGGGATACCGGGATACAATACACCCATTTTTTTTAAAAGAAAAGAGCATCGGTTATTGCGGTGGAAAAGCAACGATATCGGTATCGTCATAAGTTAATACTGTTCTTTTTTTTTCGGTCTTGCGTTAAGATCAGCTATATGAATGTTGGATAAAAGGAGTTAACTTAAGAGTATGTCAAAATCCTGTTCCTAT
>JBBSSY010000057.1:0-10382 GCA_038241595.1 Chitinophagales bacterium
AGTTTGTAGTTAATAGTTAATAGATAAAGTATCTAACTACAAACCATAAACTACAAACTACAAACTAGTCCGTTTGTGGCTGGATGATCACGAATTTCACCAGGTGGTAATCGTCTTTGATAGATTTCCGGATGCGGCCGATGGCGTCGGTGATATCTTCGGTGTTGAGATCGGGCTTGAAAGTAACGATGAGCATCAACATCACTTCTTCGGGTGACTGGTAGGTAGACAATATTTGCTGCACCTTTATTACCGACTCATCACGTAAAACGAGGGCGCGGATTTTTTGCTGCGTGTCGGGGGCAATGCCCTCACCCATGAGCAGGCTCCGGCTCTCCCGCGCCAGGATCATCGAAACCGCTACCAGCAATAATCCCACGAGCAGGGAAGCAACACCATCGAGATAGGCGTTGTTGAACTGATGCCCCAGGAATACACAAGCCACCACGATGAAAAGTCCGATAACGGCAGCGCCATCTTCAAACAGCACTACGAAACTGGAGGGGTCCTTGCTTTCCCGTACCGCAAGCCAGAAGGGCGTTTCGCCACGTACCTCGTTAAATTCTTTCCTGGCAATGAAGAATGAAATGCCTTCAACAATGATAGAAAATGTCAGTACGATGTAGTTCCAGAAAGGGTTACCCAGCGCTTCGGGTTCTGCGATGTGAATGATGCCCTGGTAAATTGAGATTCCACCGCCCAGTCCGAAGATGAGTATGGAAACGATAAACGACCAGAAGAATATCTCTTTACCATAACCAAATGGCCGCGCGGCATCGGGTGGTTTTTTACTTTGCCGGATGCCGAAGAGCAACAGCAATTCGTTGACGGTGTCCACCAGTGAATGGATGCCTTCGGAAATCATTGCTGCGCTGTTGCTGATGCCGCCGGCAATAAATTTCATTACCGCAATAATCAGGTTTGCCAGCAGTGCGGCATATATAACTGTATTTGATTTGGCCATGATTAATCTTAATGTAGCAGGGAACGAAAATTATTTATAGGTGGCAAGGGCCGCCCGGTCTCCGAGCTTTGTCAATATTTCTTTCAGCCCGGACATATTCATTTCCAGGCCTACTTTTGCATCAGGATCGGTATCCTCGTTGATGATGCCGATCGGGCCAGTGTAATTACTTTCTTTAATTACCCGGATCATCTCCAGTTCACTGTCACCCTGACCAATTGGGTAAATTCGCTGGTCGCCCTTTTTAAGACCGGCCAGGTTCAATGCGATGAGATGTGGCAGAATCTTGGGAAAAAAGGCAGGAAACCGTTCGATCTGGTCCTGCGCATGGTTAAAATTATACACCATGCCGAGGTTCTTTCTTTTTAGCAAGGCGATGATGGCCAGTTCGTTTTCCGGTTCGCCAAACCAGCCATTGTGGTTGTACAGTCCCACGGTGCAGCCAATAGAATCGGCAGCATCAGCCACGTTGCTTACGCTGGCTGCGGCGGCGGCTACCTTCTCCGCCTGGGGCAGGCTGTCGAAACTTTTTGGCATCGACAACATATACCAGATCTGTGTTTTAACGTGGTTGCGTTTGAGAAAAGAAAAGACCGTCTGCACATTTTTATCGGTGCGCGTGTCTGCGCCGGAGTGCAGCCAGAACGCCTGCAGCGCAATGTGATGATCGTTCAGTGCTTTTAGCTCGGCATCGAATTGCGGGATGTGCTCGGTGCGCCAGTCATATGCCAATGCGCCTATTTTTAGTTGCTGCAACATGTCGGCCCGTTCAACGGGACCTCTTTTCTTAACATCAAAAGGTACGATACACCAGGCTACAAGATTCTGGCGGCCGAACACTGGTTGTGAAGCCTGCGATCGTGCGTCATGTGGTGTCAGTATCCCCAGTACCGATACGATTATAAAAAAGTTGCGTCGAAAACGCCTGCATGCCGGCTGGATGTTTTTCATCTGTATACTTTGTCCGGCTAAAATAGACATTGTTAAAGCAACAACGCCATTCTAAAAATACAATTAAAAATATAGGCTGGCCGGGATATTCTACATATTTTCCGTGTTGAAAAAACCATCCTCATGGAGCAAATAATTGCCCTCGTCACCCTGATCCTGCTTGAAATTGTACTGGGCCTGGACAATGTTATTTTTATTTCTATTGTTTCCGGACGTTTGCCACAAAGCCAGCAGAAGAAAGCCCGTCGACTCGGCCTCCTGTTGGCCATGTTCATGCGCCTGGCATTGCTTACGCTGATCTCTTACATCCTTAAACTGCAGGGAAGCCTGTTCACGGTATTTGATATGGCCATTTCCGGAAAAGACCTGATATTGATTGGCGGCGGTTTGTTCCTGATTTATAAAAGTGCCACGGAGATCCATCATAAAATGGAAGGCGAATCCGGCGACCAGTCTAAAAATTTGCACGCGAGCACCTTCGCAAAAGTAATTGGCCAGATATTGATTCTCGACCTCGTATTTTCCATAGACAGCATCATTACCGCTGTGGGCATGGTGCAGGAACTGTGGATCATGTACACCGCAGTGGTCGTAAGCGTGGGTGTGATGTTGTTTGCCTCCGAACCAATCAGCAAGTTCGTCAATGATCACCCGGCATTCAAGATGCTGGCGTTGAGCTTCCTGCTGTTGATTGGGGTATCATTGATTGCGGAAGGCTTGGAAGTGCACATACCAAAGGGGTATATCTATTTCTCCATGGCTTTTGCCTTGCTGGTTGATGTATTCCAGATGAAAATGACGGGTAAAAAAGCGGACCCTGTACAAACAAAAGAACATTATCTACCTGAAGAAGAAATACCGAATAAGCGCGCGGATAATTAATTTGCAAATCAAACCCTTCTTTCATGAACAGTTACGATCAGTTGTTTAAAAACAACGAAGCGTGGATCGGTAAAAAAACCGAGATCGATCCGGCATTTTTTAGCACTCTTTCCGAGACGCAGAACCCCGACTATCTTTACATCGGTTGCAGTGACAGCCGCGTAACAGCCGAGGAAATGATAGGCCTTGGCCCGGGTGAAGCGTTTGTTCACCGTAACATCGCCAACCTGGTAATCAGTATTGATTTGAATGTGATGTCTGTAATTAATTATGCCATCAGGCAATTGAAAGTAAAGCACATCATTGTGTGCGGGCACTACAATTGCGGCGGTGTACGGGCGGCAATGACACCCCAGGACCTCGGCATTTTAAACCCCTGGCTTCGCAACATTCGGGATGTCTACCGCATGCACTTCGACGAACTAAATGCCATCACGGATGACACGGCCAAATACGACCGGCTTGTAGAGCTCAATGTACTGGAGCAATGCACCAATGTGATTAAAACAGCTGCCCTGCAGATGAGTTACCTCAATGATGGCTATCCCATTGTGCACGGCTGGGTCTTCGACATCCATAGCGGCAAGGTCATCGACCTTAATATTGACTTCGAAAAAATCCTGGATGATATACAGGATGTTTATGACCTCACGAAGTGAGTTTGTAGTTTGTAGTTTATAGTTTGTAGTTAGTTAGTAAATTAAGCTGAGCGCTTCCTAACTATAAACTACAAACTACAAACTTACTTCGCGAGTGGCGTTTTTGATGAGGGTGCTGAGTTCTTACTAGTGAATGTATATTTTTATGATTATAGTTTGTAGTTTAAAGTTAGTTAGCAAATTTACCTGGGCGCCTCCTAACTATAAACTACAAACTATAAACTACAAACTCACTTCGCGAGTGGATTATTCTGCAGTTCCACATCCGGTAGGGCAAACACGGTTCTTGCCGGTACTGGTTTGCGGGTGGCATTTTTGATGAGGGTACTGACTTCTTTCACCAGCGTAGCCATCCTGTTTGTGCGTATCATGTCGAACCAGCGTTTGTCTTCACCAATAAATTCATACCCGCGTTCGCGGAAAACCAGGTCATCGAATTGTGTTTTTGACAGGCCGGAAGGCAGGTCAGCGAGCGTACTCGGCGTATTAAACGGGACACCATAAGCGCGTCTTCTTACTTTATTGATGGCGTCGTAGGCGGCCGTGGTTGGACCATTTATTTTATTGTCTGCCTCGGCAAAGATCAGCAACGCATCTGCGTAGCGATAAAAATAAAAATCATTGCCGTTGCCGGTATCGATGGGTGCGCCAGGATCTTTATATTTACCCAGGCGGAGGTCATAAATATCTGGTTCTATTTCGGCCGGGATTACTACGCCGTTGATCACGTAACTGTTGTATACGCTGAAATTCTTGCGCAGGTCACGTGGATCCCAATCGCGTATAAGCGGCGCAGCGGAAACGATGCCACCGAATTTGTTACCGCTCACCGAGTAGCCCGAGGCTTTTGCGCGTGAATCGGCCCAGTAAGAGGCCATAAACGCACCCTGGTTCAGCACCTGGGAAAATTTTAAAGAAAACACATCTTCTTTATTGGTAGCCAGCGTGGGCGAGTAAACCGTTGCCAGCGAAGGTTCCAGGTCGTAGCCATAGGTGGCTTGTTTGTCGATCACCTCCTTTGCTTTGTCACGCGCATTCTGTAAATCGCCGCGGGTGAGGTAAACATCGGCCATGGTGAGTTTAGCGGCGCCTTGTGAGGCACGACCGATTTGTGAAGACGGCACGATCACGGGCAGCGACGTTTCTGCCAGTTTGAGGTCTTTGATGATCTGGTCGTAAATAGCCGGAACTTCCGACAGGGCCATGCCCACGTCATTGGAATTAGCGATCGGGGTTAAACGCATCGGTACGCGTCCCCAGAGGCGAACGGCGAGGTAATACGAGATCGCGCGTACATAATAAGCTTCCCCATACGCCCTGGTTTTCACATCCGTGGGCAGCGAGGTATTTGCATCCAGGTTTGCGATCAGCAGGTTGGCGCGCCCTACTGCCTCGAACAACGTGGTCCAGGACTGCGCGATGGAATTGGGATTGTTGAGTAAATTATTATAACTACTCCAGTTGATCTGCGTTGGACCGCCGTCAGCATAATCGCTCATCAGCTCTACGCCGAGACCGATTGTTGATTCCCACAGGCGTCCGCGGCTACGTGTCAACGGTTCGTAGACCCCGATGACGGTTTGATCGAGTAAAACCGGGTCGAGTTCACCCAGGCTGATGGTGGCTTTTGGCTTTTCTTCGAGCAGCTTGTCACAACCGGTACTGCCGAGTGTTACGAGGAGTAAAAGTGTTGCTATGCGGGTGAGGTGTAATCGTTTCATGATATAAATTTTTTCAGTAAAAAATGGATCTACAGCGTGATGTTAAAACCGAGTGTGTATGTTTTTGAAGATGGATATGCACCAAGATCAACACCCTGCCTGCGATCATTCCCGTTAAAACTGTTCACTTCCGGATCGTACCCGGAATACTTGGTAAACGTCAGCAGATTTTGCGCACTGAGATAAACATTCAGGCTTTTAATTGTTCCCTTGACGTTGAATCGGTAGTCGAGCCGCACATTACGCAGGCGGAAAAACGAGCCATTTTCCATGTAACGCGAAGACCTGAAATTTTGCGCATCTGCCGCCTGGCTGGGGATCGGGAACAGTTCGTTAATCACCTTCAGTTTATTGTACCCGTTGGCAACCGATGTCACGGTAAGGTCGTACAACGATGCGTTGTTGATCAGCGCACCACTGACGCCTGCCCAAACCGACGTCAGGCTGATGCGTTTGTACTTGATCGTTGGGTTGATGCCATAATAGAGATCCGGGTACGGGCTGCCGAGGATCTGGTTGTCAAGAGCGTTAATGATGTCAACGCCGCTGGCATTTTTGTCGCCATTCACGTTTTGGTGAATGGGTACGCCGTTTTTGTCAAGGCCGAGAAATACGGGACCAAGAAATGAGGAGAGTGGCTGACCCACCCGGATGATGCTATTGGAACCTGAGGCATCGTTACCACCTGCGATGGTAGGAATGTCTTTGTTGTCTTTTGTTTTGATGACTTTATTGTCGTTGCGCGAAACGTTCGCATCGATCGAAAACGTCCAGTCGCCATGGTCGATGATATTGGCGCCGATGGTAAGTTCCCAGCCTTTATTCTGCACCACACCGACGTTATCGATGATCTGCCCAGGGCCTGAGCCGATGCCGGATCCTACCCCTGCCGTTGGTGGCAGTTGAACCAGCGCCAGCAGGTCGGACGTGGATTTAAAATAATAATCGAATGTGAGGCGGAATCTTTCATTCAGGATGCCTGCGTCAAGTCCAACGTTGGTTTGTGTCGTGGTCTCCCATTTCAGGTTTGGATTGGGAAAGGTAGGTGCGAGACCCACCGCAAGGCCGGTACCAGCGCCCTGGCCCGTATTTACGGTACGGCCGAGGAGTAAGGACTGGTAAGGCTTGATGGCCGGGTTACCCGCTTTGCCCCAGCTTGCACGAACTTTCAGGTTGGAAACGAGTTTGCTCGACTTGAGGAAGGACTCTTCCGATATGCGCCAGCCGGCCGACAAGGAAGGAAACACGCCATACTTATTGTTCGCCGCAAATACGGAGGCTCCATCGCGACGGATGCTGGCTGCCAGCAGGTATTTACCCATGAGGTTGTAACGCACACGACCAAACGCAGAAAGAATCGTGTTCTCGGTGATATCCGTCATGGGTTTGCTGACAGAATTTGCAGAGCTGAAATTGAAGTTCTTTAGTGCATCGCTGCCAAAGCCCGACGCCGCGAGGTCTACGGTGTTATAACGTTCACGCTGGAACGAAACGCCGCCGATGGCTTCGAGGTAGGTGTCCTCGGAGAAACTGTATTTATATTCGAGGAAGTCTTCGGCGAGGATCGATGTTTTATCGTAGAGGCCGAGTTCTGCAGAGCCGATATTATTACCCAATCGCGGCAGGATCTTTGGAAAATAGAGGTCACGGCGGATATGATAGAAATCCGCGGAAATGCGGGTGGTATTGTTCAGGTTTTTGGCAATCACGGTTTTCAGGTCGATCCCGCCCTGGACACGTGTGGTCGTACTCTGGTCGAGCACTTCAACAGCCAGGGCGACGGGGTTTTCCACATCGATACCATTAAAGCTGAAAGGCGAGGTGTCGGTATACGTGCCATCGGCATTTTTAACACCTACTGTAGAGATGGAACGAAGGATGGAGCCGATGCCCGATTTGCCGAAGTTGCGTGTATTGTCGCCCACTGCCGGCGAAAAGCCGTTCTGCGTAGCGCGGGAAAAGGTAAGCCTTGTCTGGATGCTGAAACGGTCACTGATCTTGCTGTCGAGGTTAACCCGCAGTGAGCCGCGTTTGTAACCGCTGTTCTCAACAATTCCCTGCTGGTCAATAAATCCACCCGACACGAAATAGCGGGTCATATCATTGCCCCCTGAAATGTTCAGGCTGGAATTCGAAAAAAGGGCGGTGCGGAACACTTCGTCCTGCCAGTCTGTATCAGCGGTCTGCACAAAGTTTGCGAGGTCAGCCGGGAACGTGAGTTTTGAATTGGTAAAGAAACGTTTTGAATAATCTACGTATTCGGCGCTGTTCATCAGGTCGAGTTTTTTCCGCAACTGCTGGGTGCCAATCGATGACTCGAGCGACACGCGCTGCTGGCCAGATTTTCCCGACTTGGTGGTAATCATCACCACACCGTTTGCGCCGCGTGACCCATAGATCGCGGTAGCGGAGGCATCTTTCAACACTTCAATGGATTCTATGTCGGAGGGATTGATGGTGGCGAGCCCGTTGGCGCCGCGCACGTCGTCGTTAAACTGCGGAAGTCCGTCGATGACATACAATGGCTCATTGCCACCCGCGATGGAGGAGACACCCCGGATGCGAATACTGATACCAGCACCCGGCTGACCGGAGGTTTGCTGTACCTGTACCCCCGCCATACGGCCCTGCATGGCCTGTTCAACGCTTACCAGCGGCATCTCCATGATCTTGTCGCCGCGCAGCGAGGTCACCGAGCCGGTGAGGTCGGTTTTTCTCACGGTACCATATCCCACCACCACGACGTCGTTGAGGCCCTTGACTTCTTCTGTTAACAATACTTCAAGCGGCGTACCGGCTGTGGCAGGCATTTCTTTGGTTTCAAAACCGATGGACGAAAAAACCAGCACACTGTTTCCGCCGGGCGCTGCGATGGAAAACGAACCGTCTTCACCGGTGGCCACGGAAGTCCTTGAATTTTTTAGCTGAACGGTAATGCCCGCCAGGGGTGATTTTTGAGAAGAATAGACTTTTCCCGAGATCCTGGTGTTTTGAGCGGTCACCGGTTGATACAAATACAACAATAGTATCAGGGAAAACAACGAACATTTTCGCATGGCAATCAATTTTGGTTTGTAAAAAGCTGAGTCGATTAATCGGCACCACCTGATTCTCAAAAGCTTAGGATCAAATAGCTGCCAAATTTAATTTTAATTTAGATAATATTAGGTAATAATTAACTTTTTCCGGTAATAATGTTAAAGCGATCTGAGCCAGCGGGTTAACTGCTGGTGGTTCAGGCATCCGGTGACATGAAGTGTATGTCCGAAGACGCTGGCTCGCAATCCTCTTCTATTGTCATTCCGCGGTTGCCGATGTTTCGATTATAATGTGGAAAGTTCTTGTGCGGCAACCAAGCGGAATCTCCAGACAGTTTCGCTGACTGCGTTTACTGGTATGAAGCAGCCAAACTACATAAAGATTCCGCGTATCGACCGCGCGAGTAACCTGAAGGTGCAACACACTACTGCGGCCGATCGCGGAATGACAAAAGAAAATGGGTCATCGCAGAATGACAAAAAGAAAAAGATCGCGGAATGACCGTTTTGTCGGTTGGTTGCGCAGTGACTAACCCTGCCGAATAAACGAAAAAAGAAAGTAAAATGAGCGCTTTGTAAGTCCACATCTTATTCAGTGGTATGGTAATAAGATTTGAGCACCTCTACCTGTTTTTCGATCTGCAGCGACAAGTTCCGCGTTACGTCTTCGGTTTCCATAATCGAAAAGATAAACCGGTGGACACCCTTCAACTCGGAAGCGGCCACGTGGAGGTTTTCAATGTTGATGCGACGGCGTGAGAAGATGGCAGCAATCCGCGTCAGCATACCCAGTGTATTGGTGGTGTAAACGGTTACGATGTATTCGTATTTCACGGCGAATTAAATTGAAGCGGTCTCCTGGGTTGAATCCCTGTTCTGCATAATGACCAGCTTTTCTTTTACCAGCTGCGTAACGCTGGCTGTTGCTTCCGGGAACACTTTGCGCAGGTCGATCTCCTCCGTATTTTGCAGGAGGGACTGGAGCGTCCGCATAAATATATTTTTTATTTCGGTGGCCAGATTGACTTTACAGATACCGGCCGAAATAGCCCGGCGCAACTGCGCGGCGGGTACGCCCGAGCCGCCATGCAACACCAGGGTAACCGGAACCTGTGCATGGATCTCTTCCAGCAGGTCGAATTGAAGCACGGGTTCATCTTTGTAAAAACCATGCGCAGTGCCAATGGCAATTGCCAAGGCATCCACGCCCGTTTCCTTTACAAAGACCTCCGCCTCCGATACCTGCGTAAATGCGGTTTGCAAGTGCGATTGCCCGAGCTTGGCCACGTACCCCAGTTCAGCCTCTACATTGGCCTTATACGCTGCCGCCCGCCTGACTACCTCGCGTGTCATCTTGATATTTTCGGTGAATGGAAGTTCGCTGCCATCGATCATCACCGAATCAAAACCGGCGTCCAGGCAGGCCTGTGCGAGTTCCACGCTGTTGCCATGATCCAGGTGCAACCAGCCTTCCACGCCATGTTCTTTTAAACCGGTCCTGGCCATGGCTGTAGCCGTTTGCAAACCCATGTAGTCGATAGAACTCTTCGTTAATTGCAGGATCAGCGGTTGCGCCGTTTCTCGCGCGGCCGTTAAAACGCCGTGTAAGGTTTCAAAATTATAAAAATTGGTCGCGAGCAACCCCTTCTTTTGGGTCGTCGACAATTGCATTTTTTCTTGTAAAATCATACTGTTTAAATAACGATTTTAGATAAAGTACCGGCCATTTTTGCAAATTCAGATCGATCAGAAAACGCGGCGGTACCGCCTGCGGCCGTGGTGCTGATTGATCCGCAGAGATTCCCGAACGACATACTTTCCCGTAAAGGATTGCCGCTTAACATGCTGCTTATAAAACCGGCGTTAAAGCTGTCTCCCGCCCCGATGGCATCCACAAACCGGTCGTGCAGGTAAGGGGCCGCATGCAGGATCTCGCCATGTTTAGCCGCGGTGACACCTTCTACGCCCCGCTTCACCACCACCGTATGGGCGATGTTTTCAAGCGCCTCGAAAGCGTCCTGCAAAAAATCTTTACCGGACAGTGCCAGCAACTCTTTTTCATTGGGCAGGAAAAAATCCACGTATGGCAGGCATTTACGGTACGGGAAATTCCATTGGTTTGCAGGGTCCCACTGCAGGTCCAGCGAGGGGGTAAGTCCCCGCTCAT
>JBBSSY010000058.1:0-10367 GCA_038241595.1 Chitinophagales bacterium
AGGTTGTCAGTTGTCCGCTAACGGCCTGCCAGGCCGATTTGAGTTCTTCCAGGTCCTTACACCTGACCATGATGGCATAAGGCCCAAAAATCTCTTCGTGCAGAAAATGGTTCTCTAAAAACGTTGCCCCGGTAACAGATGCTATGTGTGAAACCGGTTCCATCTCGCCCACCAGTACGTCCACATCTTCGTGGTAAACCCCGGGTTGCGTCAGGGCACGGGCAGTTCTTTGCTGGTAGGTATGGTGAATGGATTCGGTGAGCATTTTCGCAGGACTTATCTGTCGCACTTCGTCGGCCAGCAGGTCCACAAATGCGTCCAGCGCATCTGATTCTACGGCCATCATCAGCCCGGGATTCGTACAGAACTGCCCCACGCTGAGGGTAATGGAAGCGGCAAATGACTTTGCCAGCGAGCCCTGGTTTATTTCCAGTGTGTCAGGTAAGAAGACGACCGGGTTCACACTGCCCATTTCAGAAAACACCGGGATGGGCGACTGCCGTTCCTGTGCATATTTAACAAGCGCTGTTCCGCCCGCAAAAGAACCCGTAAATCCAACGGCAGCAGTCACTGGGTGTTGAACCAGTGCTTTACCCACCTCGTTTCCGCCAAAAATATGTTGTACCACTGCTGCAGGCATTCCGCAAGCTTTTATTGCACGCTGGATCGCACCGAAGACCATCAGCGACGTTTCGCCATGTGCCGGGTGGGCCTTTACCACCACCGGGCAACCGGCTGCAAGTGCCGAGGCGGTGTCGCCACCTGCCGTTGAATAGGCAAAAGGGAAATTGCTGGCGCCAAATACCACTACCGGTCCGAGGGGAATGAGCATTTTGCGAATGTCGGCCCTTGGCAACGGCGTGCGGTCTGGTATGGCGGTATCGATCGATGCTTCCACCCAGCTGCCTTCACGCGCCATGGTGGCAAACATACGCAACTGCATGAGGGTGCGGGCGCGTTCTCCCATCAGCCTGGGGCCGGGAAGATTTGTTTCTTCAGATGCTTTGCTGATCAGGGAATCGCCCAGCGCTTCCAGTTCATGGGCAATTGTTTCCAGGAATTCCGCCTTTTTTTCAGCCGGTGTTTTTTTATAGGTTACGAACGCTGCGCCAGCGGCCGTCATGGCCTCATTTGTCTGTTCGGGGGTTGCAGGAGTATGGGTCATCATAGTTTACATTGTTGGTTGAATGCAACGAAGGTCGGAATGATTGATCAAATTACAGCCAGCTTAATTTGACCTGACGAAAGTCAATACCGCGATTGACATACATCATTTACTTTCTTCCAACAAAATTATTTCCCTGGCCGCTTTGATAAATCTGCATGCAAACACTTACTGTCTTCTCCAACAAACCCTTAAATATAAAAATTAATCGGTTTTCATATCACGTCAGCGTCCAATTTTCGTTTTAAAGACACGTACCCTAAATCCGTACCCACCTATGAGGTTCTTCCCCATTTGCACATTATCCGTGTGCGTCTTCGTGTTAACCCTTGCACCAGCCGGTATGTTTGCGCAATGTTCAAACGGCCAGCCTGCAAAAATGATGTCTTACGATACCTCCGTCATTGGCGGTGGTAACGACGATTATATTTTCACATTCCCGCAGTTCAACCCCAGCCTGGGAACATCTGTCTCTGTACTCGTCGACACATACGTCAGCCTCGAATATACCTTCCAGCTGGAGAACAATAATGCGGCAGGCTCCGTACACACCATCCGGGTTTCAAGAACGGATGATATTCTTTACCCGTCAGGCAGCCTCACCGCGACGAATCGCCAGAACCTTGGCCCATACCTGCTGGCCGGTTCGGATGGCGTACCGGGATCCGGAGAAGATTTTGTAATGGATGGTCCCTTGCTCGTTTTCCGGGGCCTCCATAATATTTATCCCATCACCAATAATGTCGTTCCGTTCCTTGGCAATAGTACGGTGGACATAAATTACTCCACGTCATCTTTTGCAAATGTGATGGGTAACCTGAACAGTACGTTGCGTGGTGAAGCAATCGATACCATTCTTTTCAGGCTTTCCTACAACTACTGTGCATTAGCGGCATTACCGTCAACAATCAATAATTTCACGGCACGCCAGGAAGGCTCCGGCAATGTTCGCATTAAGTGGTACTCACCCAATGATTATATCGGCAAAAAATTTGACGTAGAAAAAAGTGTAGATGGCAGAAATTTTACGCCGGTACATGAAGTAATCGCCAACTCAAACAATGGCACGACCTATGACTTTGTGTATAAACCCGCAGCGGCGGATAAAAACAAGGTGTTTTTCCGCATTAAGGAATATGATGCAGAAGGCACCTTCTCGTATTCCGCCATCCGCGATCTGAGCCTGCCGTACACTGAATCAACCATGAAGGTCTACCCGACGATGCCTACAAATAGGCTACAGGTTTTCTTTCCGCTTGCGAATAAGTCGGACTATACCGTAAGCATTATTTCGATGACCGGGCAGGTGATGCAGAAATCCGATTTTAACCGGACAAACTTTTTTAAGCTGGATTTCAAACGCCCACTGCCCAAAGGTACTTATGTGGTGTACGCAGTAAACAAGCAGACGCTGGAAGCGCAGCATTCGAAGATCCTGGTGCAATAATGAGCAATGAGCTGTCAGCTATCAGAAGAAGGGTATGGGGTATGAGGTATGAGGTATGGGCAAGAAATATTTAATGCAGGCCAAACCCAACCTCAAACCCAACCTCAAATCCAACTACAAACTATAAACTACAAACCAAAAACTTTAAACTTTAAACCTTAAACTTTAAACTTTAAACTACTTCTCCCTGCAGGTCGTAGTCATAGGCGCTTGTAATTTTGACGTTGACAAAAGTTCCGATGGCCAGTGGTTTGGCGGAATGAACGATTACCTCGTTGTCAACTTCCACGCTGTCAAATTCGGTGCGACCAATGTAACGGCCTGATTCTTTTCGATCAATGATCACTTTAAATACCTGGCCTATCTTCTGCTGGTTCTTTTCGTAACTGATCTCCTGCTGTACCTCCATCACTTCCTGCGCCCGTCGTTCTTTTTCGTCCGCGGGGATGTTATCCGCTAATTCGAACGCACCGGTGTCTTCTTCATGGCTGTAGGCAAAAATGCCTACGCGGTCAAAGCGGTTTTCCACCAGGAAGGATTTTAATTCTTCCACATCTTCGGGCGTTTCCCCCGGGTAACCAGCGATCAGCGTAGTTCGTAAACAAATTCCCGGTACTTTTTGGCGGATAGCCGCGACCAGTTCAGTCATTTCAGTGCGTGTAATATTACGGCGCATGGATTTCAACATATTGTCACTGGCATGCTGCAACGGCATATCGAGGTATTTGCAGATGTTGTCATGGGCAAGCATGGCATCCAGGATCTCCATAGGAAATTTTGATGGGTAGGCATAATGCAACCGGATCCACTCAAGGCCCTTTATGCTCGCGAGTGCATGCAAGAGGCGAGGCAGTTCACGTTTTTTGTAGATGTCGAGGCCATAATAGGTCAGTTCCTGAGCGATGAGCATTATTTCTTTAACGCCGCGGGTAACAAGCATAATGGCCTCGGTAACGATTTGTTCGATGGGTTTGCTAACATGCTGGCCGCGCATCAGCGGGATCGCGCAGAACGAACAGGTACGGTTGCAACCTTCGGAAATTTTAAGGTATGCGTAATGAGAGGGGGTACTAAGCACCCGTTCGCCAACCAGTTCAGCCCGGTAATCAACGTTAAACTTTTTCAGTAGCTGTGGCAGTTCGAAGGTGCCGAAATAGGCATCTACTTCCGGGATATCCGTTTCCAGGTTGTTTTTATACCGTTCGCTTAAACAGCCGGTAACATATACCTTGTCCACTTTACCCCGGCGTTTCAGTTCCACCTGGTCGAGAATGGTATTAACAGATTCTTCTTTTGCTTTGTCGATGAAACCGCAAGTGTTTATGATAACAATGTTGTGGTCCTTGCGTGTGCTTTCATGCGCTACCAGGATATCATTGGCCTGCAGCTGCCCGCTCAGCACTTCACTATCCACCATATTTTTACTACAGCCTAAGGTGATGATGTTGACTTTATCCCTGCCCTGCATTTTTGTTTTCATAACGCGACATTTTATTATTGTTGTTGCCGCCGAAGTGCAGCAGCGATCGATCAGCCGTCCTGGCGTTCCAGGTTAAAAAGGCTATCGACAAATTCATGTTTGTCGAACACCAGCAAGTCTTCCATCTGTTCACCGGTACCGATAAATTTTACCGGTATTTTAAACTGGTTGGCAATGGCAAGCACCACGCCGCCTTTTGCGGTGCCGTCCAGTTTGGTGATCGCAAGCGACGTAACTTCAGTAGCCGCAGTAAACTGGCGGGCCTGTTCAAGGGCGTTCTGCCCCGTGGAGCCATCCAGCACCAGCATGACGTCGTGTGGCGCGTCGGGCAATAATTTACTAACCACCCGTTTCATTTTACTCAACTCATCCATCAGGTGTGCCTTATTGTGCAGACGCCCGGCGGTATCGATGATAATCACATCAACGTTTCTTGCCATACCGCTTTGAACGGTATCGAATGCCACGGCACCGGGATCAGAGCCCATACCTTGTTTTACGATGGGCACGCCTGCCCGTTCGCTCCAGATGGTGAGCTGGTCTACAGCCGCTGCCCGAAAGGTATCACCCGCACCGAGTAGTACCGACTTACCTGCTTTTTTAAAATTATAAGCCAGTTTACCGATGGTTGTTGTTTTACCAACCCCATTTACACCCACGACCAGGATCACGTAAGGTTTTGCCGGCAACGCTGAACTGAAAGAATACCTATTGGTTTCCGGCGCATCAACGAGGATATTTTCGATCTCCTCCTGCAAGATGCGGTTAAGTTCTCCGGTACTTACGTACTTGTCTCTTGCAACCCGCTTTTCGATCTGGTCGATAATTTTTACCGTGGTTTCAATACCCACGTCTGAACTGACAAGTGCATTTTCAAGTTCATCCAGTACTTCTTCATCTACCGTGTTCTTTCCTGCGATCACCTTGGTAATCTTCGAAAAAAAACTGTCCTTCGTCTTCTGCAGCCCCTGGTCAAGGCTTTCCTTTTCTTTCTTGCCAAACAATTTATCGAATAGTCCCATGACGTTGTCGTTTGATGAGGTTAAATGAAAGCCGGTTGTTGCCTGATAAAATAAACAGAAAAAGCTGTTCCGGTTAACAGAACAGCTTCTAATTATTTATTAAATCCCCATTATTTGGTAGAAAGGAAATCTTTAACCTTGTCTTTATGAACTATGGCCTCTTTAAACGTATAGGCGCCTGTTTTAGGGCTGCGGATCGCTTTGATTACTTTGGTCCAGTTTTTAGCTTCAGCGGCAGCTTTCTGATCCTTTGTTTTAATCGCTGTTTTAGCACTCTTTGCCATGGTATAATATTGTCAATTTTATAAAGAACGATCCTTGATGCGGTAAACTGCTTACTTGATTTCCTTGTGAACAGTTACTTTCTTCAGAATCGGATTAAACTTTTTAAGCTCCAGGCGTTCCGGAGTGTTCTTCTTGTTCTTGGTAGTAATGTAACGGCTTGTACCAGGTTTACCACTGTTTTTGTGTTCTGTACATTCCATGATTACCTGAACCCTGCTTCCTTTCTTTGCCATTTTATTATAATTTTTTTATGGACTACCTGCTTTGCAAGTGGAGATAGTTGATTAGATTTTACTGCCCTCTGCCCGCATTTTCTTTACAACGGCATACAAACCATTTTTATTGATGGTGCGGATGGCTTGTGTGGATGTTTTGATTGTCACCCATTTATCTTCTTCAGCGAGAAAGAATTTCTTTTTTTTAAGATTGGGTAAAAACCGGCGTTTTGTTTTGATATTGGAATGGGAAATGCTATTTCCTGATACGGGTCTTTTCCCGGTTACCTGACATACTCTGGCCATGTTTCGTCAAATTTTTGGACGGCGAAGGTCGTTAAGTTCAGGGAAATAGCAAAATAAATGAGTGGTTATTATATATTTTCACCAAATTATTTAGCATACAAAGGGTGACAAGAGGCCGTCTACCCTCACAATTTTATCGAACGGGATGCGTAGTCCTGATTTTAAGATCATGCTTTCGCCACCTTTCTCCCCAACCAGGTCGCCGATTACAGCAGAAACCCGTTTTTGGTCGCCCTCTTCCATATAAACCAATTCGAAGGTCGCACCTGAAAAGAGCAGACTGTCTATTTTATCAGCGAAGTTCAATGTGATCGTGCTATTATTAATGTGTCTGGCAAAATTATTGTAACCGGGCGAATTATATATTATTTAATTTAAGGGTCAATTTGTTACATTTAAATCGATCAACGGCCGAATAATGACAGAGATGAAACGAAAAACGATCGTACGGGATATCAGCTGGTTATCGTTTAATGCAAGGGTGTTGCAGGAAGCTTCCGATCCCAGCGTGCCACTGCGCGAACGCATCCGCTTCCTCGGTATCTTTTCAAACAATATGGATGAGTTCTTTCGAGTGCGCGTTGCAACACTTAAACGGATGGTGGAAATTGGCGCCAGGGGAAACATGCATCTTGAAGAGGCACCAGATAAGATACTGGATGAGATACAGGCTATTGTATTGCGCCAGCAAAGCGAGTTCAACCGAATCTGGGAAAATATCAGCGAGGAATTGAATAAGGAGAAAATTTTTCTCGTCACCGAAAAAGACCTTACCCGCGAGCAAAAAGTATTCGTGATCCGCTATTTTGAAGAGGAGGTACGGTCGAATACCATCCCGCTGATGATAGAAAGCATCCAGCAATTCCCTTATCTGCGGGAGAAATCCATCTTTCTCGGCGTTGTGTTGTCCAAGCAGGATTCAGCCTATTCGCAGAAGTACGCCCTCATTGAGATACCGAGCAAAACAATCGGACGGTTTGTGCGGCTGCCTGCCCCACCAGGCGAACACGCCATCATCTTACTGGAAGATGTGATCCGCTATAACCTGCCCGCCATCTTTTCCTACTTTGGTTATGATAAATACGATTCCTGGGTGTTCAAGGTAACCCGCGACGCGGAGCTGGACATGGATACCGACGTGGCGACCTCCATTATCCAGAAAATAGAAAAAGGACTTAAGAACCGTCGCAAAGGAAAAACGGTTCGTTTTGTATATGACAAAGCGATCGATCCCGGCCTGTTGGAATACCTGATGCGGCGGATGAACCTGACTAAAAAAGACAACCTGATCCCCGGTGGCCGCATTCATAATTTCAGGCATTTCATGGATTTCCCCGATAATATCTTTCCCAAAAAAGGGCACCGCAAAAAACCGTTTCAACACCCGTTGCTGGTAAATACCAAACGCGTAACAGACATCGTGCTGGAGAAAGACATCCTCCTCAATTTCCCCTACAATACATTTAACCCGGTGATCGACATGTTGCGCGAAGCCGCCATCGATCCCAATGTAACCGCCATAAAAATCACCTGTTACCGGCTCGCTAAAAATTCAAAAATTGTAAACGCGCTGGTCAACGCGGTGCGCAATGGCAAACAGGTAACGGTCATGCTTGAACTAAGAGCACGTTTCGAAGAAGAAGCGAACCTGGAATGGAAAGAACGACTGGAAGATGATGGGGTAAAAGTGATCATGGGACCTCCCGATATGAAGGTGCATACAAAGATATGCCTCATCAAAAAAAGACTTAACAACCGAACCATTCACTATGGCTTCGTCAGTACCGGCAACCTCAACGAACGCACGGCCCTTTTGTATTGCGACCACTGCCTGCTGACGGCCAACCGAAACATCATGGCGGATATCAACCGCATTTTCAACTACCTGGAAAAGCCAAAGGAAGGGCTGCATTTCCTGAAAGAATGTAAAACGCTTATCCCCTGCCCCACCAGCCTGCGGCGCGAACTATTAAGAATGATCAACCGGGAGATCAAACTGGCCAAAAATAAAAAGCCCGCTTCGATCCTGCTGAAAATGAATTCACTATCGGACGAAGAACTGATCGAAAAACTGTATGAAGCGGCGCGGGAAGGTGTATCCGTGAAAATGATCATCCGCGGCATCTTTTGTATGTACACCGAAAATAAAAAATTCAAACAACCGGTTTTTGCCATCAGCATCATCGATGAATACCTGGAACATGCGCGGGTGTTTGTGTTCAACAACGGGGGTAAAGAGAAAGTTTATATATCTTCGGCCGACTGGATGGTAAGAAACCTGGATCACCGGATTGAAGCTACCTGCCCGATCATCAGCGAAGACATCAGGCAGGTGCTGAAGCATATGCTGAATATCCAGTTGAGCGATAACGTGAAAGCGCGGATTTTAGACAACGACCTGAGCAACGAATATGTACCTACAAACGAAGCACACCGGGTTCGGTCACAGATAGAAACCTATCAGTATCTTTCCTCCATCAGAGAGAAAGACGTCAAGGGTTTTGCCGAGTTGAAAGAGATCAATGCCAGCGAATTCCCGATTACCTGACCCTGTAAAACCAACCATTTTTGAAACTGGCAGCAATAGATATCGGTAGTAATGCAGCGCGCTTACTCATCACCGAAGTAGTGAAGCAAAACGGTCAGCAGCCCGTATTCAATACATTAAACCTTATCAGGGTTCCTTTACGCCTTGGTTTTGATGTGTTCGAATATAAAAAGATACTGCCGGAAAAGATAGCCATGATTTTGAACACGATGCGTGCTTACAAATACCTGCTTGACGCTTATGGTGTCTCCGGTTATAAGGCCTGCGCTACGTCTGCTATGCGGGATGCCGAAAATTCGGCAGAAATTCTGGACCTAATACGTACAGAAACCGGCCTGGAGATTACGGTGATCAGTGGCGATGAAGAAGCCTCCGTGATCTACGAAAACCATGTGGCCGAAAACTTCAGCAATGACCGGCCATACCTCTACATCGATGTGGGCGGTGGCAGTACCGAACTGACCCTTTTCAGCGACAACCAGATGATCTTTAAAAAATCATTCAACATCGGCACCATCCGGTTGCTGAAAAACCAGGTATCGGAGGACCAGTGGTCGGAACTAAAGAATTTCTGCCGCGACAAAACAAAATTTTACAAAAATATGGTTGCCATCGGCACCGGCGGAAATATCAACAAGGTCTTTTCCATGTCAAAGAAAAAAGATGGAAAACCGCTGGCGCTTGAATTACTAAAAGACTATTACAAAGAATTCAACAGCGTGTCGTTGTACGAACGGATGCGGGTCTACAACCTGCGCGAAGACCGCGCAGATGTAATTGTGCCGGCGTTGCTGATATTTATGAATGTGATGCGCTGGGCCGAAGCCAGCGAGATTTTTGTACCCAAGATTGGTCTCGCCGATGGGCTGATCCAGCTGCTATATGAAGAGTTGCGCATGCGCGACATTGAAATCTGATGCCTGAACCGCGTATTCTTCCTGCTAATTAAATTGCTAAAGCCCCCCTCCCATGTCTCAACACGCCGATATCAAGAAAGTCACCACCAATACATTGCTTAAAATGAAAGCATCGGGGCAACGCATCTCGATGATCACGGCGTACGATTATTCGTTTGCACGGATTTTCGATGCGGCTGGTATCGATGTGATCCTGGTCGGCGATTCTGCCAGCAACGTGATGGCTGGTCATGAAACGACGCTTCCTATCACGCTTGACCAGATGATCTACCACGCTTCGTCCGTGGTTCGCGGTACAAGCCGGTGCCTTGTAACGGTAGACCTGCCATTTGGATCGTACCAGGGAAATTCAAAAGAAGCCTTGAACTCCACAATCCGCATTATGAAAGAAACGGGCGCCCATTCCATTAAACTGGAAGGTGGCGAAGAAGTGCTGGAATCGATCAAACGCATTATTTCGTCCGGCGTTCCCGTGATGGGCCATCTTGGCCTCACGCCACAGTCTATTTATAAATTCGGTACATATACGGTGCGGGCGCGGGAAGAAGAGGAAGCGGAAAAACTAAAGAAAGATGCTTTGTTGTTGCAGGAGTCCGGCTGCTTTGCCATTGTGCTTGAAAAAATTCCGGCGATGTTGGCAAAGGAAGTTTCGGAAAGTCTGCAGGTACCGACCATCGGCATCGGCGCCGGAAAATATTGCAACGGACAGGTGCTGGTGATGCATGACATGCTGGGCATTAACAATACATTTAAACCACGTTTCCTGCGGCAATACCTTAACATGAACGAGCAAATTATGGAGGCGGTGCAGCATTATATCCAGGATGTGAAGGGCGGGGAATTCCCGGGTGACGGGGAGCAGTATTGAGCGGTGAGCTGTCAGCCGTCAGCTATAAGCTATCAGCTATCAGCTATCAGAAGAATGGGTATGGGGTATGCGGTAAGCGGTATGGGGAGGAATTCTACCCGTTGTTTCACCTGC
>JBBSSY010000059.1:0-10147 GCA_038241595.1 Chitinophagales bacterium
GTAAAAAAAATATGCATTCTCGCCGACCCTGATATTTTTGCCCAGCTTGTAAGACGTATTGATCCGTGCAGAATATCGTTTCAGGTAAGATTCAATGACGGAACCCTGCTGATCCAGGTAGCCAAGTGAAAAAAGATAATTTGACCGCTCCGTGCCACCACTCGCGGTAACATTATGGTTGGTCATGGGCGCCCGCTTGAACATCGCGTGGTACCAGTCGGTGCCCGTTTTATTGACTTGCTGGATCAGGTAATTGTTTGCAGAATTTTTGGGATCGAGGTTGTATTTTGCGGGGTCAACGCGCGGATCTCCGGCCAGGGCGGTTCCTGTTCCCCCGGGGCCTGCATATACAAAATCAGGAAGACCGTTTGCGAATAGCGTTGTACCCGGAAAGGCCACTTTTGTCAGCCTGGCAAAATCGGTGGAATTCAGTTGGTTAAGCGGATCGCCGGATTCCGGCAGTTGAAGGCCATAGTATCCATCATAAGTAAAGGTGGGTGCGCCGGATTTCCCTTTTTTTGTGGTAACGATTATTACCCCGTTTGATCCCCTCACGCCATATATCGCCGCGGCTCCCGCGTCTTTCAACACCTGGATAGATTCCACATCGTCTGCGCTGATATTATTCAGATCGGCCTGTATGCCGTCGATCAACACAAGAGGCTGCGTATCACCAAACGACGTCACGCCACGGATCAGTATTTTACTTGCCGCGCCGGGCACGCCCGAACTGATTACGTTTACACCGGAGGCCTGCCCCTGCAACGCCTGCATGGCAGAACCCGAAGGCACAGACCTCATGGCTTTTACATCGACCACGGCAACCGACCCCGTGATGTCTCTTTTTCGCTGCGCGGAGTAACCGGTAACGACTACCTCGTTCAACGACTGGTTTCCCTGTACCATGTCAACATTCACCACCGCTCGCCCGTTCAATGGCATCTCCACTGTTGTAAATCCAACAGAAGAGAATACCAGTATGCCTTGGAGCGAAGGGACCGTTAACGAATATTCACCGTCAGCATTTGTGCTGTTGGCTGTCGCAGTGCCTTTCAGGGTTACGTTCACTGCCTGTAATCGTTTACCGAATTCATCCCGGACTGAACCCCTGACTGTTGATTGGGCGTTAACCGTTAAAGAAAATAAGGTAAAAATAAGAACAGATATACCGCTTAGATACCTGTGAAGCAGCTTTTGACGAATGCAATGATCTAACCAGCAGTTATACACTTTTTTGATAAAGGGGATCATAAATGATGATTTAAAATATAAAATGATTGCTTGGAGAACAGGAAATGCCCAGCGGTTTTGGTGATCGCTTTGGTATTATTTCGTGGTAAATGTATAATTCCGCGTGAAGAGTCAACTTACCCAAATTGTCCAATGTTTAAGCTATTTTAATCATGTTCATGTCGATTTGTGCCTAAACCATTTTTAATGAAACAAAATGGCATAAAAGACAATTCCAGCGAATTAGTTATGGACTTACAAAAAAATTGCGAAGAACGCTGAGTTTTCAGCGATGAGAGAGAACTTTTGACCGGTATGCAGAAGGCGTGATTCCTTTAAAGTGTTTGAAATTTTCGTTGAAGCTCGTAAAGTTGCTGAACCCACATTGATAACATACAGAAGAGATATCCAGATTTCCGTCGATGAGTAACTGGCATGCATAACCTATCCTGATCTCGTTAACAAAACAGGTAAACGTCTTGTTTGTTTTGCTTTTAAAGTACTTGCAAAAAGCCGGTGGTGTCATAAACGCAACTGCAGCTATGTCCTCCAACATGATTTTGTTCGTAAAATTTTCCATCACGTACTTGTACACGTTGTGGATTTTTATAATGTTGTGTTCGTCGTAGGTATTGGCGTATCCCGGGCTTGCCAAACAACTATAATTTCCAGATCTGGATATCGTATCGAGTATCTGTAACAAAATAATGGTAGCTTGCAACCCGTCAGCATTCCTGAGTCCTAAAATAAGATTCGTAACAACCTGTTGCGTGGTATCTGCCAATTTTATCCCTCTTCTGAGTTGACTCAGCAGCACCTTCAATGGTGCGAAGTCCTTGGAGTTTAAATGACTGTCGGTTATCCAGTCGGGCTCAAAATAAACGACAATAGCGTGCACCCTTGTGCTTGTTGCCTTTTCATGATACTTTTTATCTGAATAATTGGCATGCGGTAGATTGGGAGCCAGTAGTGTCAAGTCGCCATCAGAAAAGTTCTCAATGCTGTCACCGACAATTCTTCTGCCAGTACCTTTTATAACCAGGGCTATTTCGAAAGCGTTGTGAAAATGAAACAGGTCATTTAAGTGCCGGGATTTTACTTCCTTGAGATATATAGAATTTCTTAGTGAGGATTTAACATCAAACAACAAAGGTTTCATTTTCTCCTGGTTTGGTGCAGCTTTGGCTAATGTACGTGTTATTAAAAAAAAATAATGATTCCTGGACGATGTCTCTGGTGTTTATACCCGTATTATTTTCTACATGTCATATCTTCATCCCATGATTACCTACGACAGAGAACAAATGGAGGCGATGCCCTTCGTTGATTTCATAAAGAAGATAATATCCATCCTCGACGATTACCAGTTTACCGCGTCACCAGATCATGCCCTGTACGTGAGCAAGGAGATCGGTCAACATGTAATCGATCGATATATTAAAACGTACAACGCCAACGCCGCCGATTATTATATAGATGACGAACTGGCCAATGATATCCGTATCGACGTTGGCGTCCTGGATCATTTCAATCCCAACAGCAACTTCAGAACAAAACGCGAGGTACTGGAAGACTTCCGCAAAAATCTCCAAACAGACCTGGACGAACTGGTCTACCGGATTGAAGAAGAACAGGATGAACCATCCGACACGTCAGAATTGTGAATGCTGTTTGAATATATTCCTCATCAATCTTCAGCCTTAGTAGCGTACTTTTAGAAATGCCTTTTCAATTTTCCACTGCAGCGGCTTCCTCGTTCAGTAAGACTTCAGCCGATGCCGTCGCTGCAATGAAATACTTCTTCCATCTACCCGGTAAACCGGGTGGTATTTTTATCTTGTTGTTACTCCTGGCTGTCAAATTTACTGTCGCCCAAACACTTCCCACCCGTGAACTCGCTCCAGGCGTCTTCTACTATTTCGGCGACGAAAAACAACAAAAATCCGCCAACTGCACCTGGATCGTTTTCAACGATTACGTCCTTGCCATAGACGCCAATTACCCCTGGGGTGCGGATGAAATCATCACCGAAATAAAGAAAACCACCGACAAGCCGATACGGTTTTTATTCAACACCCATTACCACCACGACCATACTTTTGGCAATGAACAATTCGTCAACGCGGGCGCGGCGATTGTATCCACGACCAGGGCCGCCGATGAAATGCATACCCTCGGTCAGAACGAATGGGACCATGGCTACAGCCCGCGAAAAATGACAGGCTACCGTCGCGCATATCCCTCCATGACGTTTAACGATTCCCTGGTCTTCGACGACGGCACCCACCGCGTAGAACTGATCAACATGGGACCCGCCCACTCGGGCGGCGACGGGGTGGCTTACCTGCCAAAGGAAAAGATTTTGGTTACGGGCGATCTCTGCATCAACGGCAACCCCTGGGGAAACAACGTCGCCGACCCGGATGCAGATTATAACAATTGGCTACAGGTGCTGGAAAAAATGGAAGGTTGGAAACCCAGGATCGTTGTGCCGGGACATGGCCTGCCAGGCACTACGGAAACACTAAAACAACAACGCCTGTACCTGGCGGATTTGTTACAACAGGTTCGCAACGGCATCAAAGCGGGTAAAACAAAAAGCGAACTGGTAAAAGAAATCGATCTTACCAAACACCCGGTCTATGGCGAGAACACCGTTTCAAACAAGCGTTCGATCGGCGCGATGTATGACCGGCTTTCAAAGCAACGTTGAAGAAGGCTATCAGCTATTTGCTGTATTCTCACTCAACGGTAATGTTCGTTTTCCAGAACCGTGCAGGGTTCGTTTCGAATTCTGTACAACCAGCTTTGCTGCAGGATGTGCTGATATCACCCGTCACTTAAAATTCCTGCCCCCGTAATACACCTTCTCATCCCGGTTCTCCCTGACCTGCTTTTTCTCAAAGCCCGGGAAGCTGGGAATGGCTTTTGATTTTTCATCCCCACGTGACGGCATCAGCAAGGGCAGGTCCTCCTGCTGCGACACCGTGAGGTTGCGCAATAATTTCGAGAGGTTAAAACATTTGTGAACGATTACATGGATCACCTCGCCTTCGCGCTGCAGCTTGCCTTCCACCATCAGCAACTTCGATTGCAGGATCTCTTTGCGATAGGTATCAAACAACTTCTCGAAGATCACCAGGTTGGCCACGCCGGTTTCATCTTCGATCGTAATAAAACAAATGCCACCTGCCGTGCCGGGACGCTGCCGCACGAGGATCAGGCCCGCGACTTTTACCAGGTCGCCATCCCGCAGGTCACCGAGTGCACCCGTGGAAACAATCCGCAACTGGTTTAGCTGGGGACGCACAAAACTGAGGGGGTGGGCCTTTAAAGACAGCGCCGTCGATGCATAATCCTGTACCACGTGTTCGGAGGTAGACATGGTCGGCAGCGTGATATTTTCCATGGCCGCATCCGGCGAGGCCTGCCCGGCGAACAAGGCGGTCGGACCATCATTGCCCGTCGACACTTCCCAGAGCGCCTTGCGGCGGTCGAGCCCCAGCGAGCGGAACGCGTCGGCGTCGGCCAACGTGGTGAGGGCGGCTTCAGAAATGCCGGCATCGCGCAGCGAAGTAATCGAGGTGTACGGATCGAGGCGGGCAACGATGAGCCGCTGCATGTCTTCCTCGCGCAAACCTTTTACCTGGCGGAAACCCAGCCGCATCGCATGGTACTTTCCCGACATCTCTTCGAGGATATTGTCCCACATCGAATGATTGACATCCACCGGCCGCACCGCTACGCCATGATTTCTGGCGTCGATGACGATCTGCGCCGGCTGGTAAAAACCCATTGGCATGCTGTTGAGCAGGGCGCCGGCAAACACGTCGGGGTAATAACATTTCAGCCACGATGATACATACACCAGCAGTGCAAAACTGGCCGCATGGCTCTCGGGAAATCCATAGCCGCCAAATCCTTCAAGCTGGCGGAAGACGCGCTGCGCATACTCCCGCTCATAACCGCGGTCCGTCATCCCTTTTACGAGTTTTTCTTCGAAACGCGACACCATACCCTTTGCCTTAAAGGTGGCCATGCTGCGGCGCAATTCATCGGCTTCGGCAGGGGTAAAACCCGCTGCCACGATCGCGATCTTCATCGCCTGCTCCTGGAACAGGGGCACGCCGAGCGTGCGGCCCAGGATTTCCTCCAATTCAGGCGACGGATACGTAACGGCTTCTTCGTTGTTGCGGCGGCGCAAATACGGATGCACCATGTCGCCCTGGATCGGGCCGGGACGAACAATCGCCACTTCGATCACGAGGTCGTAAAAACAATTCGGCTTCAATCGCGGCAGCATGGCCTGCTGTGCACGGCTCTCGATCTGGAAAACGCCAATCGTGTCGGCATGGCTGATCATCTCGTACACCTTCGGATCATCCTGCGGGATATTCGCCAGCGTGAGGTCCAGCCCGTAATGTTTCCTCGCCAGCTCGAAGGCCTTACGGATACACGTTAGCATACCCAGCGCGAGCACATCGATCTTTAGAAAACCGAGCGCGTCGATGTCGTCCTTGTTCCATTCGATGCAGGTGCGGTCGACCATGCGGGCATTCATGATCGGGCAGAGATCGGAGAGTTTGCCCTGCGTGATCACGAAACCGCCGGTGTGCTGGCCCAGTTGCCGCGGGAAACCGATGAACTGTTCGGTGAGCTCGATCACCTTGCGCAGGTTTTTATCGTGCGGGTTAAGACCCTGTTCGAGCAGTTGATTGTCGTCGAAGGATTCCGCGTTGAACTCCCAGATGGAAGCCGATAAGCGGTTGATGGTATCCACCGAAATGCCCATGGCCTTGCCCACATCGCGGATGGCGCCGCGGTGGTGCTGTTGCGTAACGGTGGCAACGATCGCTGCGCGGTCGCGGCCATATTTCTGGTAGATGTACTGGATCACTTCCTCGCGGCGCTCGTGCTCGAAATCGACATCGATATCTGGCGGTTCGTTGCGCGCGGAAGAAATAAACCGTTCAAAAAGCAGGTCGAATTTGGTGGGATTGACCGAGGTGATGCCGAGGCAGAAACATACGGTGGAATTGGCCGCCGAGCCGCGGCCCTGGCAGAGGATATTCTGCTCACGCGCAAAACGTACGATGTCATAGACGGTTAAAAAATACGCGGCGTAGTTCATTTCCTCGATGAACCGGAGTTCGTACTCGATCGCCGCTTTTGTTTTGTCCGGAACTGATTCACCAAAATGAAAACGGGCGCCTTCCCAGGCCAGGTGTGTCAATTCTTCCTGCGGGCTGCGACCACCGCTGGTAATTTCTTCGGGATACACATATTTAAGGCTGTCCAGCGAGAACATACAAGCCTCCGCAATTTCCTGTGTACGGCGGATGGCATCCGGGTAATGCCGGAACAGCCGGGTCATTTCTTCGATCGGTTTGAGGTGCCGCTCCGCGTTCTGATACAAATGAAAACCGGCGTTGTAGATGGTGCATTTTTCGCGCACACAGGTAACCACATCCTGCAGTTGCCGGCGATCGGGGTGGTGGTAGTGCACGTCGTTGGTGGCCACCAGTGGCACATCTACGCGCGCAGACAACTCAGCCAGGCGAAACAATTGTTTCGCATCATCACCCTGGTAGGCGCGGGTGGCAGCGAGGTAGCAATCGGTGCCGAGGACCTGCCGGTACGCGCGCAACGCTTTTTCAAATGCCGGGTCAAACTGGAAATGCTGGTCGAGCAGGGTGGGCGGCAAAACGATCCATTTCATGCCAGCGGCATGGCGGAACACATCTGCCTGGTACAGGTGACATGCCCCTTTTTCGGCACGCAGGTTGCCTTCGGTCAGCAAGGCGCTTAGCTGCGTGTAGGCATGGGGCTGAGTGGGGTAGGCGAGCAGGCTTGGACCGTCGAGCAGGTCGATCCGGCAGGCCGGGATAAAACGCAGGCCGGCTTTCTTCGCGGCCACATGCCCCCGCACAATCCCGGCGAGGGTGTTGCGGTCGGTAATCGTGACCTCAGTATAGCCATACGCCGCTGCCTGCTCCACGATTTCTTCGGGATGCGAGGCACCACGCAGGAAGGTGAAATTAGAGGTTACTTGTAGTTCCGTATAACTCACAGGGATAGCCGCTTTTTATGAAAAATAACCATGGATGAACCATTGGTGTGTTTTGTCGGCCGTATAATGACCCGAACGAAAGAGCCAGTACCGGTTTCCTTCTTCGTCTTCCACCGAATAATAATCGCGGTGTTGTCCGCCCTCCAGCCACCATTCGGCTTCGATCCGTTCCGGTCCGTCAGATTTTTTTATGGTATGGAGCTTCCCTTTAAAACGGAATAACATCGGTGGATAATCCGGTACCGGCGCCGCTACGTCGATGGGTTCGGGTTTCGACAACAATTGCATCGGCCGTGGTTTGTGGATGTTCCACGCAATGGATGGTGTTTCCGTTAAAGATTCTGCGGTTTTAATAGATCGCTCTGGCCAGTGGTGCTGGTCGGGGAGGTACCGGTGTACATGCCCTTCACCCACGCGGTTTTGCAGGCGGTCGAGCAATTCGGCGATGCTGTTGTCTTCAAGTCCGCCCACGCCCTGCCAGAGGCTTGCCTGCAGCACCGATAGCTCCTCCACTTTCGGCGCGTCCAGCGTAAACAGTTCGATGCCGAGCGCCGGTTCAATTGTTGGCAGTTTTTCTTCAAACAATTTGAACAGGTGTTTGGTATTGTGCGTGCCTCGGTTGGTGCCGATGCTCACCTGCTCTATTTTGCCATCCAGCCGGTAGCCTTTAAAAATAGCTGTCCGCAGTCCTTTCTGCTCCAGTGCCAGTCGTTGGCAAAGCGTGTCCAGCAGCCGTTCCAGCGCGACGGCGATGCCGCCGGCCGTAGAAATCGGTTCCAGGCAGGGTAGCCGTTCCTGGTAGGCTTCCAACGGGATCACGGGTTCGGTGACTTCTTCCTGGTCACCCAGCGCCTGGTCAAAGCGTTGCAGGAGTTGCTGGCCGAAACGACGCCGTAGCGCGGAACGCGGCATGGCGATGATGTCCTGAATTTGGTTCAAGCCGAGTTTTTGCAATCGGTCAAGGACCTCCGCTTCCAGCCGGAGCGCCGCCGGTGGCAGCTTGAGCAAGGCTGCGCGCTGGGTACCACTTTCGATGATCGGGCAAGCAGGCCCAAAGTGATTGACTGCCCAGGCCGCGCCGATGGTATCGGCGATCGCTGTGCGCACTTCATAGCCAAAGCCCGACAGGCGGGTGGTTAGATGCTGCAGGTACTTCTCTTCGCCGCCCCGGAGATGCGCGCAACCCGTGATGTCGAGCACAATGCCCTCCGGCGGATCGGTGCCGGCCAGCGGTGAGTAGCGGATGCACCATTCGGCCATATTTTTCAGGAGCCGGTTGCCAAGGCCTGGTTCATTGTTGATCACGATTAAGCTGGGCATGATGGCCCGCGCATCCGCCACCACCAACCCGGTGTCGATCCCCTGCGACTGTGCGAGCGCGTTGGCCGATACAATCACGAGCCTGCCATGATCGGGCGCCGCGACCACCAGCGGGACCTGGTGCAAGGCAGGCTGGCGGCGGCTGAACCAGTCCGTCAGCAAATGCGGAAACCATATCGTGAGATAACGTTTTGACACTTTACCCCGTTTTCTTTTTAAGCACCTGTGGCAGTATGGCCATTTTAGGTGTTGCAAATGCAAAACGGCCTGCCGCCCAGGAAACGGGCCAGCTCCCTGGTTTACCGTTGCGTACCTTGGCGAGGTCCACCTGCCATCGCGGGAACCCAATACCTGGCAATCCATCCACCGCTTCGCTGGGTATAGATCGTACCTGCCAGCGCGCAACGCAGGCGTTGGCCCCCAGGTTTCGAGGCTGGTGGCGCAGGATGAAGCCGGTGACACGACTCGCTTCCACCGCAAGTTGCAGTCGACGGGAAGCAGTAAAACCCAGCTCTTTAATTTCGCCAACCACAGCCGCAAGTCCCCGGCATTTTAGCGCTTCTTCCATGGCCCAGAGCACATCTTTTTCCTGTTGCAGGTCGATGAAAATGACCCGTTCGGGTTTGATGCCAAAGTAGTTCAGCGCCGGGGGAAATATCGTCGGTGACCTGCCAATCCAGATGGCCGCGCCGTCGCTGCGCATCAATCCTCCAATCAAACCCGCCAGGAAACCGCCGGTAGCTGCGGCATCTTCCACGCCACCGCAAATCAGTTCATGCACAGCCGCTATCGGGAAGGAATGGTTCGGGAAGGCGGCCAGCATCGGTCCCAGTCCCAGGGTTACGGCGTTGCCGGCCAGGTTCGACTTATACCCCTGAAGCTGGAGGATATCCTGCTGCAACTGGTTAAATAATGCTGACCTGCTTTCTGGCATGTAAGAAGGGTTTATAAAATAAGAAACTTGATAATTTTAGCAAATTACTAAAATAATTAGTACAAATAACTAAATAATTATGCACACCCCTTTTTCTGGGTAACTTCTTTTCAATGTAATAAGGCATTGTATTTGTAACAGGAGCCTGACCCTAGTTTATTTAATCCTTTTAGTACCCAAACAGCCCATGCGTGTTGACCCTTCTCAGCCCCTAGCGAAAAAAAAATCCGCTCCCTTCAAAAAATTAATAGCCATTGGCATTTTGTCACTCGTCCTTGTAACCAGTTTCGTTTTTATAGCCAGGGGAAAAAAGCTCAAGGCTGCCTGGCATACTGGCAAATTCTTTGGATTAACAGGCTCCACAGGGCCAGCAACTGCTATCTTACGTGAACATCCTGTGATGGAACAGGCACAGCCAGGCAAACCAGAAGCAGCTATTTTTGTGGATACTATAGCCTATCGGGAAAAGATGTTGCATCTTTTAAACGGGGATTCCTCGGGGATGTGGCCGGTGTCAGCCAGTTACCCAAGATCGGGCGCAATACTGCCATTTAAACGGGTCATCGCTTTTTATGGCAACCTCTATTCAAAAA
>JBBSSY010000060.1:0-10126 GCA_038241595.1 Chitinophagales bacterium
AATAGAAACAAAATCATTGAACAGATCAGGCTCAAGGGCTCCTATCTCTGTATTGGCCTGGATTCTGACATGACCAAAATACCCCGGCATTTACTCGGCGAAACCGATCCCGTTTTTGCGTTTAACAAGGCAATCATTGATGCGACAAAGGACTTGTGTGTGAGCTATAAAATAAACACCGCCTTCTACGAAAGCCGCGGCGTGAAAGGCTGGGAAACCCTCGAACGAACCGTGGATTATATTCCTGCAGAGATTTTTAAGATCGCCGATGCCAAACGCGCAGACATTGGCAATACGGCCGCTCACTATGCCCGGGCCTTTTTTGAAACACTGCCGTTCGATGCAGTGACCGTTGCGCCTTACATGGGTGCCGATAGCGTCAAGCCTTGCCTGGAATACACAGATAAATGGACAATTTTGCTGGCACTGACATCCAACAGTGGCGCAGCCGATTTTGAACTGCAGCAGTTGTCGGCAGGTTATCTATATGAAACCGTAATAAAAACCGCCACTACCTGGGGCAACCCGGGCAACCTGATGTTTGTGATCGGTGCCACGCAGTCTGACTGGTTTAAAAAGATCCGTGCCATTTCTCCAGATCATTTCTACCTGGTACCTGGCGTCGGCACACAGGGCGGAAGCCTTGCCGATATTTCCCGGGATGCCATGAACGAAGACATCGGGTTACTCGTCAACGTCAGCCGGGCAGTTATTTTCGCGTCCGGTAAAGAAGACTTCGCTGAACAGGCAAGGCATGCGGCCCTGGTATATCAGCAGGAAATGTTAGGGTATATCTAAACAGGTAGCAGCTATCAGCTATCAGCTATCAGTTGTGAGCTGTGAGCAATCAAAACTGATCATCTGCTTTCAATCACGAAAACAGTCATCTCGAAAGAAGGACGTCTGTCATTTTTTCGTCTTTTCAACCACACAACGTTGCGAAGCGTGTAGGGAGAGACGGTCCACTGCAAATCGTTAGAAATCATGAAAAGAAAAAATAAGGGTGATTGCGGACAGATAATTGCCAATTGCCGATCGCTCATAGCTCATAGCTGATAGCTGAAAGCTGATAGCTCATAGCTGATTGCTGATAGCTGACCGCGCTCTTTTCCCTAATTTGCACAAAAGCAAGCCCATGCCAAACGATCTCTTCCAGTCGCCCGATTACTTCTCCCTGGATGAACTCCTGACTGAAGAGCAGTTGCTCATTCGCGACGCCGTGCGGAGTTATGTAAAAAAAGAAATATCCCCAATCATTGAAGACTATGCGCAACGGGCTGCCTTTCCACAACATATCGTGAAACAACTGGGTGAGTTGGGCTGTTTTGGACCGACCATACCCGTAGAATACGGCGGTGGCGGACTCGACTACATCTCTTACGGCCTGATGATGCAGGAACTGGAACGCGGCGACAGTGGGGTGCGAAGTACCGCTTCGGTGCAGGGGTCACTGGTGATGTTTCCCATTTACCAGTATGGCAGCGAGGCACAACGCAAACGCTTTCTGCCTAAACTCGCCAGTGGGGAATGGCTGGGCTGCTTCGGCTTAACAGAACCCGACCATGGCAGCAACCCGTCGGGCATGCTGACCAATTTTAAAGATGCCGGTGATCATGTTATCCTGAACGGCAGCAAGATGTGGATCAGCAATGCGCCATTCGCACAAGTGGCGGTCGTATGGGCAAAAGACGAACAGGGCGAAATTTGTGGTCTCCTCGTTGAACGTGGTATGGAAGGTTTTACAACGCCCGAAACACATGGCAAATGGAGCCTGCGCGCCTCCGCGACCGGCGAGCTGGTATTCGATCAGGTAAAAGTTCCCAAAGCCAATATTTTTCCAACCATAAAAGGACTAAAAGGTCCGCTGAGTTGCCTGACGAAAGCGCGTTACGGCATTGCGTGGGGCGCAGTAGGCGCCGCAATGGACTGCTATGACACGGCATTGCGATACAGCAAGGAACGGCGGCAGTTCGATAAACCCATCGGGGCCTTCCAGCTGCAACAGAAAAAGCTGGCGGAAATGATTACGGAAATTACCAAGGCCCAACTGCTCAATTGGCGGCTGGGCGTGCTGATGACTGCGGGCAAAGCCACACCGGCACAGGTAAGCATGGCCAAAAGAAATGCCTGCCAGATCGCGCAGGACATTGCGCGCGATGCCCGCCAGGTTCTTGGCGGGATGGGGATCACCGGCGAATATTCGGTGATGCGTCACATGATGAACATGGAAAGCGTGATCACCTATGAAGGCACGCAGGATATTCACCTGCTGATCACAGGCATGGATATCACCGGCTTCAATGCCTTTATGTAACCGATTGCCAACTTTACTTCATAATTTGCATCCATGAAGATTTTCCTGATCGGTTTCATGGGTTCGGGTAAAACGTATTGGGGTACGTTGCTGGCCGAAAAACTGCAGCTGCCGTTTTTCGACCTCGATGAGGTGATCACCGAACATGAAGGCAACACCATCACCGAATTGTTTTCAGAAAAAGGGGAGGAGTATTTCCGCTACCGCGAAAAGGAATACCTGGAACGCCTGACCGAAGAAAATGAAAGCTATATTATCTCCTGTGGCGGCGGCACGCCCTGCTTTTTCAACAACATTCAGATCATGAATAAAACGGCTTCAGTCATCTGGCTCAACACGGAGATCGACGTGCTGGTGAACCGGTTGCTCAAACAAAAGACGACCAGGCCACTGATCCGGGATATTGAGGACGCAGAACTGAAATACTACATCCTCAAGAAAATCCTTTCGCGTAAAAAATATTATGAGCAGGCTGACCTCATTGTTCATGAAGAAAGCCTCACGGTAGATACCTTTGGTGAAATTTTAGTCAATGCATAAGACCTTTTTAATAGCGGGCAGCCTGTTGGGTGCCTTGTCCGTAATACTGGGCGCTTTTGGTGCGCATGCGCTTAAACGTTATGTATCTCCCGAGGCGGTGGGAACATTTGAAACCGGGGTGCGATACCAGTTTTACCATACGTTTGCCCTGCTGCTCGTTGCTGTATTATTTGAACGTTTCTCCAGTAAATGGATGGTATGGGCAGGCAACAGTTTCCTGCTCGGCATCCTGTTATTTTCCGGCTCACTCTATCTCTTAACCCTGCTCAATGCTACCAACACCATCGGTCTCCGCAAGATCGGCATCATCACACCCATCGGCGGGCTCTTCCTCGTTGCCGGGTGGCTGTTTATGTTCTGGGCGATTTTAAAGAAATAGCAATTCTTCCCCATACCCCATACCCCACACCCAATCATGCCCACTCAAAACCTCCCCGTCTCTTGCTCCTGGAGCGGCGGAAAAGACAGTTGTTATGCGCTGATGCACGCCATCGCGCAGGGTGCGATACCAAAGGCACTACTTAATATCATGCACGAATTGCATAACGTATCCCGTTCACACGGCCTGCCGATAGCGCTGTTGCGCCAGCAGGCCGATGCCCTGTCACTGCCGGTAATCGCTGTTCGTGCCAGCTGGGAAGAATACCAGCCGGTTTTTATCCAGGCACTCCAGGAGATTAAAGCATCATACCAGGTCGTTGCCGTGGTATTCGGGGATATTGACCTGCAGCAGCATCGCGACTGGGAAGAAATGGTTTGTGAAAAAGCCGGCCTGGCAGCGATCCTGCCCCTGTGGCAACAGGACCGGAAAAAACTACTACTCGGTATGCTCGACGCAGGGATAGAAACAATGATCGTTTCCTGCAACCTGACCATGGGCGAATCCTTCCTCGGCAGGTACTTGTCATTGGCCATGATCCCTGAGCTGGAAGCGCTTGACGTGGATGTATGTGGTGAACTTGGCGAATTCCATACATTGGTTGTGGACTGCCCACTGTTTAGCAAAAAGCTGATCTTGCCGCGCTACACAACGGTTCTTCGCGGTGACTATTGGTTCATCGACTGGGTATGACCGTCAACCAGGATACCTGCTGCCACCGAGCCCCAATTTAATTGTCGTCAGCACCCCCCGATCCGCGATGTTTTCGATCCGGAAACTGCCCTCGATGCTGCGCATTCGTTTACTCATACCAGTAAGACCGCTGCTGAACGGTCGCAGGTTTTTAAAATCGATGCCCATACCATCGTCGGCTATAGTGATGACCACCTGCTGATCAACGGAAAATGAAATAACGACGTTTTTTGCGCGAGAATGTTTCAGTACGTTGTGCAGCGATTCTTTTACACAGAGGAACACGTTCCTGCGCCGTCCACCAGTAATTTCGGTTGCGGCGAAACTGGCAGGAATATTTACCCGGCAATCAATGTCCGTGTTGTCAAAAAATTCCAGTGCATAGATCCGGATATATAGCGCCAAACTCTCCAGGGTATCATTTTCGCTTTTCATTGTCCAAATCAGCGCGTTCATCTTATTGATCAGTTCGTCGGCATTTCTTGAGATCCTCTCCAGTTCGGGGAAAGTGGTGCCTTTCATTTTTTGTTTCAGTACTTCACTCGCCAGGCGGATCGCGGTGGCACCGCTGCCCAGTTCATCATGCATGTCGGCGGAGATGCGGTTGCGTTCATCCTGCTGGGCCGAAACGACGGCCATTTTTTGTGCAAAATCCTGTTTTTCTGTAAGCAGTTTAAGCCGTCCTTCTTCCTGCACCCGTTCTACGATGTCTTCTTTGTTCTTATAAGCCAGCGCTACCAGGAAGAGCACCAATTCGCCTGCGAGCCCAGCTCGTAATAGATCAGCGCACTTTGTAAAAGACGGGGCAGGTGGTTCTTGATAGCAGCCGGCGCAACAATGAGATATAACGACATTAGTCCACAGACTAATAATATCGAATGACCCAGCGCGAGGTAGTTCAACATTTTATTTTTACGCCGGAACGCATAGACGATAAAAACGAGTGCACAAGCAGACCATATATACTTCGACCAGTTTTCAACCGCATCCTGTATAAGATAATTGTTCGTAAAAAAATAGTAGTAACTAAACGCGAGGATGCTGAACCCAATAAAGATTTGTTCCCACCGGAACATATCGTAGATAAAAGGAAAGCCCTTTTTTGCGTTGATAAAAGTTCGCAGGAAAGAGAGGTAAACCATTGTACCAAACGATTGCATCACAAAGTCAAGATATCCTTCAAAGAAATAGTAAAAAGAAGAAGGCGATTTAAACAAATACGATTTCAGGAAGAGCATCAGCCCCAAACAGCAGGCATAACAAGCGTACAACAGGAATTCTCTGCTGCGGTTTCGGAAGGCGACCGCGATCGAGTACAGGATCATCATCAGCAGGATGCCCGAGAAAACGAAGGTGATAATATTAAGGTAAGCGAATTCAGATTTTTTTCGCGTGATGAAACTGTCCAGGTAATAGTCCCGCACCAGGTCGGGGTCCAGGGAATTAACAGACGTTTTTACAAATTGGAGGTGTGCAAATATTGTCGAGATCTCTTTGGGAGCGAAGATAATTTTGCGATAGCCCATCGGGTCACCGGATGTGTCGGGGATCAGTGCTGCGCCGGAATCGCCGCCACTGAGTTTAAACAGGTCGATTCTTCGAAAAAAGTAACCTGGCAAAAAATAACAGGTGATCGACGTATCGTCCGTATTTCGAACATTGAATTTCAGGTACACATCCTGTTGCACAAGGCTTGCTGTAATTTTGCGGCGGATGGCCAACGGAATCGTATCACGAAATGGCAGACTGGCTATCTGTTCGGGAGAGATTGACTGCACATCGTGGTGGTACCACAGCACTGAGCTTCTTAATTTTAAAGAGAGTTTGATGGCAGACACCTCAACGGTGTCTGCCGGGTTAACGGGCTGCGCATGGGAGACGTTTGTAAAAACGCAGCACAGGAGTATCGCCAGCAGGCTTTTTAGCACGGCTGCATAGTGCTCAGGCATGCTGGTGGCTGGGTTTCTTGAAGGGTGATTCGTAAGCGCATTATGGGCATAATTACAGGGGATAATAATGCATTTGTAAAGAATAATACACTATTTTAAGCGTTGAAAGTATGGCTGTCAATCGATTATCAATCTCCAATGAATGTACAACTAAATTTAAACCTGTAAAAACCCTACCATTGATCACTAAAGTGGTCTTCCGGTTGAAGATGGCCTTTTTTATATTCTTATCTTTGCGCATATTATGGCTAATAAATTGAAGTCGAAGAAGAGCCAGGCTCCCGATCCGGATAAAATAAAACCTGAAAAGGTAGAACAGGTCACCGTAAAAGAGCTGGCCAGGGATGAACGCACGTACAAGATCCTGGGAACCTTTTTTATCCTGATCGCTGTATTTCTACTGATCGCCTTCACCTCTTATTTATTTACGTGGAAAGAGGACCAGGACAAGGCCAATATGGGCATCACCATTCTTTCACCATCGTCAAAAGTGGAGGTTGCAAACCTGTTGGGTAATCTCGGCGCGTATACCTCGCATCAATTTTTTTTTAACGGTTTCGGCGTAGCCTCTTATCTTTTTTGCACCTTCTTTTTCATCGTAGGCTTAAACCTGCTATTTGGTAAAAAACTTTTTTCGGTTCCACGTAACCTCCGTTACGTAATCGTCGGCCTCCCGTTTCTCAGCATCGCCTTTGCGTTCCTGATGAAAGACAATGCCTTTCCGTGGGGAGGCGCTGCTGGAGATGCAGGCAGCGACTGGCTGACACATATACTGGGTTGGGTGGGCACCGCTGTGTTGTTGCTGGTTGGCGGAGTGGCTTAATTTATCTGGCGCGTCAACCCGGTATTTTCTGTGCCGAAGCTTAACCGGCAGAAAATTGCCGAACCGGTACCGGACGTTAATACAACCGGCGACTATGAGCCGGACGAGGAAGACAGTGAGGTAAAACTGTACATTGAGGAGCCGCGAATAAAAGGCAACGCTGCGAAAAATGTATTAACCTCCGAAGGCGGCATCGTAGTAATTGCCCCACGTACTGAAGAAAAGGACCCATACCTTGATTTCAAACTGGAGGAAAGGGATGAAGAAGAGCCGGTTGGCATCAACGCCGACCTGGATATAATGCCTGAGATGACGGTGATTCCGCCGATGCCTGAAGCACCGGTTGTTATTAAACCAAAATCAAAACTTGTTTCTGTTACAGAGCCGGCTGACCTGCCGCTCGAGATAAAAAAAGTTGTACCCGTGACGCCGGAGGCGGATGAAGCATTTGTGAAAGCGGCGAAATTACCCGTCGAAGAATTGTACGAGCCAACGCTTGACCTGCGTGACTACAAATACCCTTCGCTCGATTTGCTCGAAACACATGGCAGCGAAAAAATCATCCAGGATCCGGCAGAACTTGAAACCAACAAGAACCAGATCATCAACACGCTGAAGAATTACGACATCGCCATCCAAAAAATATCGGCGACTGTGGGACCTACCGTAACGCTCTACGAAATTGTACCGGCAGCAGGCGTGCGCATCTCGCGGATCAAGAATCTCGAGGACGACATCGCCCTGAGCCTGGCGGCCCTTGGAATACGCATCATCGCACCGATCCCTGGTAAGGGCACCATCGGGATTGAAGTGCCAAATGTTAAAAAAACGATCGTCAGCATGAAGAGCATGCTGGCCTCGGAAAAGTTCCAGCACAACAGTTTCCACCTGCCGATCGCCATCGGCAAAAAAATCGATAATGAAAACTTCATCGTCGACCTGGCCGCAATGCCACACCTGCTGATGGCGGGTGCTACCGGGCAGGGCAAATCTGTCGGACTGAATGCGATCCTGGTATCGTTGCTTTATAAAAAACACCCGTCGCAACTCAAATTCGTACTGGTGGATCCAAAAAAAGTTGAATTGAGTATTTATAAAACGATCGAAAAACATTTCCTCGCCAAGCTGCCCGGCGAAGAAGATTCCATCATCACCGACACTAAAAAGGTGATCCATACCCTCAATGCACTTTGTATCGAAATGGACAATCGCTACGACCTGTTAAAAGAAGCAGGCACCCGCAACATCAAGGAGTACAATGAGAAATTTGTACGACGTAAACTAAATCCCCAGAAAGGACACCAGTACCTGCCTTTCATTGTACTCGTCATCGATGAGTTCGCCGACCTGATCATGACGGCCGGCAAGGAAGTGGAGATGCCAATCGCCCGACTGGCCCAACTGGCCCGTGCCGTTGGCATCCACCTGATCATTGCCACCCAGCGTCCTTCCGTTAACATTATTACCGGAACCATCAAGGCGAATTTTCCGGCGCGAATTGCCTTTAAAGTGTCTTCGAAAATCGATTCAAGAACCATCCTGGATACCGGCGGTGCAGAACAACTGATCGGGAAAGGAGATATGCTGATCTCCTACAACGGCGAGGTGACCAGGCTGCAATGTGCCTTCGTGGATACGCCCGAAGTAGAAGAGGTGACCAGTTATATCGGTGACCAGCGCGGTTACCCACAAGCATTTCTCCTGCCTGAATACGTGGATGAAAAGGACCTGGAAGGAAAGAATTTTGACCTCAACGACCGCGACCCCTTGTTCGAAGATGCAGCCCGCCTGATCGTACAGAACCAGATGGGTTCCACCTCGCTGATCCAACGACGTATGAAACTGGGTTACAACCGCGCAGGCAGGCTGATGGACCAGCTGGAAGCAAGCGGGGTAGTAGGGCCTAACCAGGGAAGTAAAGTAAGGGATGTGTTAATAAAAACAGAAGCGGATCTGACACAACTTTTAAGTGACTATATTTAATGACAGGATATATATTTACACCATTTAATTTTACGACAAAGTAGCCATATGAAAAGAAGCTGTTATTTATTGACGGGATTGATGATGGTTCAGGCGATCGTTCTTGCCCAACCGGCCGACCAGGGACAAAACGATCCAACTGCCAAGTTGATTCTGGATAAAGTAAGCACCAAGTTCAAGACCTTTAAAAGTGTACAGTCTGCATTCAGTTTGCAGGTGGAAGATGCGAAAGGAAAGATTCAGGGTACCAAGAAAGGAACCGTATACATGAAAGGGCCTAAATACCGGGTAACATTGCCCGGCCAGGAGATATTCTGCGATGGCAGTACCATCTGGACCCTTGATAAAGCCGCGAACGAGGTGACAATCACAAAAGTTGATCCCACCGCTAATACCATTACGCCGCAAAAGCTCTTTACAAATTTTTACGACAAAGATTTTTTGTACAAGTTGAACGGTGAGAAAAAAGTGGGTGCAAAAACGATCCAGGAAATCGAAATGACGCCGATTGATAAAAGCAAATCATTTCATAAGGTGCTGGTATATGTAGACAAGGGTGCACAAACGATTAACAGCACACGGGTGCTCGAAAAGAACGGTAACAAGTATACATATACCGTCTCTGGCCTCAACGGCAATGCAAATGTCAGCGATGCGCAGTTTGTTTTTGACAAGAAAAACTATCCGGGGGTGGAAGAAGTTGATTTGAGGTGATTGATAAATGGCTCTATCCCGGCAAAGAGTAATTTTCAATATTAATGTTCAATACTCATGTTTATTAAGGCTGCTAATTTCTTTTATTGAAAATCGAATATTGATTGTTGAGCATTGAATATTTCTCTAAAAGTCGCCTTGCACGATTTTTTATTTCCCCCACCGAAAGGTCCGTATATCAAAACCCGCTAAATCGAGCACCCGATCCGTAACCGTTGCTGCCACTTCTTCAATCGTTTGGGGTTTACTGTAAAATGAAGGTGTTGCCGGTGAGATAATGCCGCCAGCCAGCGTGACCGTTTCCATGTTCCGGATATGGATCAGGTTGTAGGGGGTATCACGTACGACGCAAATCAGTTTCCGTCTTTCTTTCAAAATTACGTCCGCAGCCCGGCTGATCAGTTCGTCGGAAATGCCATGCGCGATCCGTCCCAGTGTGCCCATGGAACAGGGAATGATGATCATCGTATGGTACTGTCCCGATCCAGACGCAAAAGGTGCTGAAAAGTCATGCTTCGAATAAAACGTAAACGGGTAATTCAGGTATGCTTCGTTGTCTAGTTCAGTTTGCCAGACGATCTTCGCGTTGTCTGACATCACCACAGACACGTCGGTCCACTGCTCCCGAATGGTCATCAACCTGTCCAGTAAAAGTTTTGCATATATGGATCCGCTTGCTCCGGTCACTGCAATTACAATTTTGTGCATAGGGAATCGTTTAACTTTATACC
>JBBSSY010000061.1:0-10098 GCA_038241595.1 Chitinophagales bacterium
GGCGAGAACCGATGGATATCCCCATCTTCACCGCCGCGGTAAATAAAAGCCATCACACAAAGGGTAACGATGCCGAGTGAACGAAGTGCTGTGGCTGCCTGGCGGTTCCAGTCAGCGGGGTAGGTGTTCCAGATCAGTATAAAAGACAAACAGCAGATTGGGTTCCACAGGTACCGCGGGATCGGCATGGCAGCGGCGTTGATTGTTTCCCCGTTTACCAGGAACACACCCATTACCAGCAACGCGATGGTACGCAGCAGCACGTGTTTTACCAGTTCCAGCTGGCTGTCGCCTTTCTTTCGTCGGCTCGTTACTGCAAACGGCAGCGAAAGCCCGACGATAAACAGGAAGCCGGGAAACACCACATCCGCCAGGCCAATGCCGTCGACGCCATTTTCGACATGCTCCAGCCAGGCGGGAATATTTTTCAGCGAGCCGAGATCGTTTACGAAGATCATCAGCACCATTGTAATGGCGCGCACGATATCGATCGAGGCTATGCGGGCATGGCCCGACTGTTCCGGTGTTTTTACCGGCGCCGCAACGGGGATGGAAGGTGGTTGAGTCATTATTTGGTTTGTGATGGAGGGAGGGCTATCAGCTATCAGCTATGAGCTATGAGCTATGAGCTATCAGCTATCAGCAATCAGATGAAAAGAAGAAACCGGTTTTCTGATTGCTGATTTAATGTTATTTAGTTAAGAAAATATTCAATATTCAACGCTCAATGTTCAATGCTCAACAAGGAAAATGCAGCCTGGCAGTTAGTTCTTCATTGAAAATTGAGCATTGAATACTGATTATTGAATATCTTTTTTAAGACGTGTTAACTAAATAATATTGATTTCTGATTACTGATTGCTGAGAGCTGACAGCTAATAGCTTTCTCAATTCAGCTCCTTACTAATCTCCGTCAACAGGTATCCTTTCGGGTCATTAAAATATTCCCAGAAAAAGATTCCGGCAAGGCCGTTCTTCTTTATATAATTACATTTTGCCTTGATGGATTCTTCATCATCGTAGGTGATAAAAACTTTCGTGTCGGGGTTGAAGAGGTAGGGGGCAGATGCTTTCTTATCCCAGTGTCTCGTGTAGCCGTGCTGGTTCACCAGGCTGTCTTTCAGCATGGTGTAACCGCCGGCGGGCTGCCGGGTCCTGTTGGAATTTTTTTCACCGAGACCATTGTTGGTGGTTGAATCGGCCAGCCATCCCTTGCCATAGAAAGCAGCACCAAGGCCAAGTTTTTCTTTTGGCACACCGGCCGCCATGAACATTTTAACAGAGCGGTCCGCAGAGGAGCCGGGTTCTTTTTCATTAACGGCAAATAAATTGGTGTGGTGACCGACGATCCCGTTCTGGCCGGAATAATCATAGGTCATCAGGTACACGTAGTCGAGGATCTTGCCAACTTCGGCCATTTCCGTATGATCGATGAAAGATTGGGCGCCGCCAACCGCAGCGGTGAGCGAATATATCTTACCGGTCTTCGCCGTGAGCGAATCCAGTTCCTTTCGGATCTCTTTGAACATCAGGGTGTAATTTTCTTTGTCCTCGGGCCTGAAAACATTGTCTTCGCCGAGCTGGCCCGGATATTCCCAATCCACATCAACGCCGTCCAAATAATATTTGCTGATGATGTCAACGCTTGATTTGGCAAACTTCGACCTGGAACTCGGTGTCAGCACCGCATCGGAGAAATAATTGCTCCAGGCCCAGCCACCGATCGAGATGGTGATTTTCAGGTCGGGGTTGATGAGCTTGAGTTTGTTCAGGTTCCAGAAATTGATGGAGTCGGTTTTGAGATTCGTCAGCACCGCCATGCTGTCGCGGCAGTCGACAAAGGCGTAAATAATATGTGTTAATTTGTTGGCCTCGATCTGCGTTGTATTCACCAGGCCGCGGTAACCGCCTACATAGCCGGTGACCACATACTTTTTAGCCTTGGCTTTTTGTGCGACCACAGACGTGGCAGTAATTAATAAGACCAGGCTGGCCAGCAGCAGATGGAGGACTAAACAAGACAATTTTTGTGAAGATTTCATACGGAGATATTTATTGAGCGTTTGAAGTTAACGGGCTTGATTCGGGTTTAAGCATTTTGTCGAACATTACTTTGAAGGTGTTCCATGGCGTAGCGTCTCCTCCTTTTTCATCCGGGCTGTTGGCATGAAAACCTTTAAAGAAAGGCACGGGGCCCGACCACACGGTTTCGGCAATGCCGTAAAAACGCGGTTTTAGTGCTGCGTTGGAGATGGTTCGTTGCCTGATATGGCTGTCTACCTGGCTGACCGCGATGAGTGGTTGGTCCCAGGCACATGTTACCACGCGCAGGCCTTTCATCGCGAAGTAAACGGCTGTCTGGTTGTCGCGGGTGTACTGCCAGTCGCAGATCACCACATCGCGCGGGATCATATCGATGGCGCGCCAGGTATCGTTGAGGCTGGCCGCCCACATGCCGATGCCGGTTGATTTGCCATCGATCAGGCGATCGCCCCAGATCCAGAGTTCCTTGTTGCGTTCGGCAAGGTGGTCGCGGAGTTTCTGCACTTCGTTGGCAAAGAGTACGGCCTTGTCGCGTCCGCCGCAGCGGGGGCATTTAGCTTCGCCGATATAAAAGACTTCGTCCATGCCGGCGTGAAATGCGTCGGCTTCGAAGACCTCGGTGATCTCGTCCATCAGTTCAAAAACAATCTTATGAACACCGGGATGTAGCGGGCAGTAGCTTTTGCAATAGAGCCCGTCGGCATTTGGCCATTTGTAATCCGCCGGCGCCGGGATTTTCACCCAGGGTGTTTCGTCGAACTCGGGGTATACGTTCAGCAGGTTGCCGACCTTGGCGGCCCATGACTGGTGACCGAGCAGGTTGATCTGCGGGATGATCCTGATCTTATGTTCTTTGCAGGCTTCCACTAATTTTTTTACATCGCTTTTTGACAGGGAGCCGGAGTCCCTGAGTTCGGGATGGCTCTTGAATGCATAGTTCCAGTCGACACGCAGGATCAGTGTATTGACCTTTCGCGGTGCCAGTTCCTGGTGGATAAATTTTACGAAGTCGGCGACGCCATTGGGCTTCGGAGCGGCAATAGCAAAGCCGCGGATGGTAAAGAGGCTATCAAGGTTTTGTTGGGCAAAGGATGCGGTGCCCAGGATAAGCAAACCGAAAATAAAGTGAATGTGCTTCTTCATGAATAAAATTTGGTCATAAGATAACGGAAAAAGAAGGAAGTTTATGGTTTATAGTTTGTCGTTGTTGTTGTTTCAACCATAAACCATAAACCATAAACTATAAACCATAAACTACACCCTTATTTGCCCCGGCGAAAAAAAAATTTACAAGCAGCGAACCTGCCGGCCACCCTGTCTGTTAAATTGCAATTAAATAACATATTTCGGCTGTCATCAAAGCAAAAGAATAACGGTTTAAAATTACTTGCCTATGAAAAAGCTGTACGCTAACCTCCTGTTGATAAAAATCATCCGGGAGGTTCCATAACCACTCCTCGTCTTCAACGCGCATTCCTTACTTATTTTTTAACCTATCATCGCATTGCCATGACATGTAGCTTACCCATTGTGCGGCCCGCGCCTGCAACGAACGGCGGGTTGTTTAAGAAACACCTGCTTTTCATTTTTTCTTCGTTCCTTTTATCATTGGTCTGTAGCGCATCAAACGCACAACAAACGGCTATCACCGGCAAAGTGACCTCCGGTCCTGAGAACCAACCACTGTCGGGCGCTTCCGTAGAGATCAAAGGAACGACCACCGGTACGACCACCGACCAGGCCGGTAATTTCTCGATCAGCGCCGCACGTGGCGCCACGCTTGTTGTTGGCTACGTAGGCTTTACTCAGCAAGAGGTTGTGGTGGGTGCGGATAACATCATGGCCATTACCCTGCAGCCAACGGCTACCGCCCTCGACCAGGTGGTGGTCATCGGCTACCAGACGGTCCGCAAGAAAGACCTCACGGGAGCTGCGGGCGTGGTTGATATGGCGAGTGCCAGCCGGGTTACCGCCACCTCGATCGGTGAATCGGTGCAAGGACTTGTTCCAGGTGTTACGGTGCGTAATTCAGGCGCGCCGGGCACCAATGCAACCATCGAAATCAGGGGGGTCGGCAATTTTGGCAATTCAAATCCCTTATATGTTATCGACGGCATGCTTGCCGATGCAAACACGACCATCAACCCGGATGATGTGGCCAGCATCCAGGTGTTGAAAGATGCATCGGCCGCAGCCATTTACGGTTCGCGCGCAGGCAATGGCGTCGTGATCATCACCACGAAAAAAGGACGCGAGGGTCCGGCAAAGATTACCCTTTCCGCAAAAAGCGGTTTGCAACAAATCCCAAAACGGTGGGACGTCATGGATGCACCGCAATATTTAAAAATGGTGCAGACTCAATACCAGAATTCTGCCACCACCCTGCCAACCGGCATTGCTGCGCAAATCGCAAATCCAACACTCAACACCAACTGGCAAGACCAAGTGTACCGAAACGGCAACTTCCAGGATTACAACCTCGGCGTATCCGGCGGTTCTAAATCAGCGAGTTTTTTCATGTCGGGCAGTTACTTTAAAAACCAGGGTGTACTGATCGGCAACGGATTCGAGCGCGCCAGCCTGCGGATCAACAGCGAAGTGCGCAAAGGCATCCTTAGCATCGGTGAAAATATGATGATCAGTAGCACCTACGGCAAAAATCCCGGTGGCGGTGTCAATGCTTTTTATGAGGCGCCGCTTATCCTTCCTATCATCGGCGTGCAGGGCGACCAATATAAAAATATCCCGGCCAACCCCGGTGGCTGGGGCATGGGCACGTCAGACGTTCCTTCGTACGCCAGCAACTACGTGGCAAATAACGCACTCGACCGGCAGACCTACAGCCTGGCAAAAATTGTTGGCAATGTATACGCAGATCTTAAATTCACCAATTGGCTGAGTTACCGGTTTAACACCGGCGTGGAAGCCAGTTTCGATTACCGCCGGGAGATCCGGGACACCGGCATCTGGCGGTATGCCAACCAGCCGCCGCAAACAAGCATTTTCGAAGGCAGGGAACGGTTTACAAATTTCCTCATTGAGCACACACTCAATTTCAATAAAACAATCAGTAAACACAGCATCAACGGCGTGGTCGGCTTTACGCGGATGCAACAACGCCGGGATATCACTACCGCCAGCCGGCTCAACCTGCAGACTTCGGGTGGTACAACGTTTACCACCATCAACGCCTCTGCCGGTTCACCGTCCGCAAGCGGCAGCACGCCGCTATTCTGGCGTTCGCATGGTTACCTGGGTCGGGTAAATTACACCTATGATGACAGGTATCTATTGACGCTGACTGGTCGCATCGACCAGGATTCGCGCTTCGGACCCGGCAATCGAACCGGCTACTTCCCGTCGGCTGCCGTCGGCTGGCGGATCAGTCGCGAAAAATTCTTTAACGTGTCATGGATCAATGATCTTAAAATCCGTGGATCGTATGGCCGACTGGGTTTCAGCGATGTGCTGGGCTCGTGGGATTACCTGGCGGTAATTAACTATGCACCACGCGCGATATACGGTGTGGCACAAAACCCGCAAGCCGGCGCCTACCAGGCGGTGATCACCAACCCTGATCTTCGATGGGAAACCCGCATTCAGAAAAACGTGGGTGTAGATGCCACCATCTTTGATAACCGCGTAACAGTTACCGCCGATGTCTACAATTCTGTTTCAAACGATGTACTTGTAAACCTGCCGCTCGCCCGGTACCTCGGCGGCATCGGCAAGCCGGCCGTAAATGCGGCTTCCATCCGCAACAACGGCGTGGAATTTTCGGCCACCTACCGCAGCAGGAACAACCCGTTTAAATGGGATGTCTCCGGCAATTTTACAACAATTAAGAACCGGGTGATATCTGTGGGTAACCGCGGAGTAGACGCCACGGGCAATAAAGTGAATTATATTGAAGCAAATAATTTTATCCGCGCGCAGGTGGGCCATGCGATCGGGGAATGGTATGTGATTAAAACAGATGGTTTATTCCAGAGCCAGCAGGAAGTGGATGCTTACGTGAACAAATCAGGACAGAAGATCCAGCCGCGTGCAAAAGCAGGTGATGTTCGATACCAGGATGCCAACGGCGACGGGCAGATCAACAACAACGATCGCCAGTTCTCGGGCTCGCCCTGGCCGACGGTTCAGGCCGGCGCGCAGTTCAACGCGAGCTACAAACAGTTCTCGGCGAATGTGCAGTTTGTCGGTGTTTTTGGCAACACGATTTATGATGATATCCGCCATAACCTCGACGCATACGAACTGAGCAATTTCAGGAAGGACATCAACCCGTGGACAAGCTCCAACACAAACACGACCGATCCACGGCTGGCCGTCAATCAACCAAACGATCCCAGCGTATCGATGAACAACATGGCACAAACAGACCGGTGGCTGGAAAGCGGCTCCTACCTGCGTTTGCGCAACCTGGAGATCGGATACAATTTTTCAAAGAACGTGCTCAGCAAAGTCCAGTTCAACAGTGCCCGCTTGTATGTCAGCGGCCAGAACCTGTTTACGATCACCGGGTATAAAGGACTCGATCCCGACGTACAGGGGACCGGTATTATTTCACGCGGCTTCGATGCCGGCAACTGGCCTGCCAGCCGGGTATTATCCGTTGGCCTGCAATGCGAGTTTTAATCAATCAACCGACAATCATTATGAAACATATACAGATTTCCCTCCTTGTCGTGCTGGCGTTTTTGACCGCCTGTAAAAAAGACGAGCTGAACATTTCAAATCCCAATACGCCCACCACCGAGCAATTCTGGAAAACGGCGGAAGATGCGCAGAAAGGCGTAAATACGATTTACAGCACCTATCACCGCGTTGGCCTGGCGAGGAACCAGTTTTTTCTTACCATGATGCGGTCAGACGAAGGGTTTAGTACCAGTCCCAACGCTACCCTCATCAATAATTTCGACGCGTTTAACATCACTAATTACAACCTGGGGGAAACCTCCAGTGTGTGGCAGGATTGTTATGTAGGCATCGGTCGTGCCAACCAGGTGATCGACAACGTGCCGGGCATCAGCATGAATGAAACCACGAAACAACAGTTGTTGGGCGAGGCGAAATTCATGCGCGGTTTCTATTATTATTACCTCGCCGTACTCTGGGGCAATGTGCCCTTACAATTGCATACGTCATTGCCGACAGACTTTCCACCGACGTCTACGCAGGCAGAGGTATTTGCGCAGGCAGCAAAAGATTTTACGGAGGCGTCCGCCGTTTTACCGGTTACTTACGACAATGCCAATGTAGGCCGGGCCACGAAGGGCGCAGCGTACGCGATGCTCGGTAAATGTTATATGCAGCAGAAGATGTACCAGCAGGCGCAGCAGGCCCTGCAATACCTCGTCACGGGTGATGGCAAGTCGACGTATGATTTGGTGACAAATTATCGCAGCAACTTTATTGAAACCTCCGAGAATAATAAAGAGTCTGTGTTTGAATTCCAGCATGCGGCAAACCCCACAGACAACCACGATAACGATACCGATCCACGAATCGACAACCTGAATTATGGCACCTCCATCCCACCATTCCTGGCACCGCGCCCGATCGGCTTTACCGATGGACAGGCACGCCGCTGGACGGTGTGGGAATTTTTAAAAGAAAAAACCGTTGACGGTAAAAGGGATCCACGCATAGAAGCTTCTTTTATTTATGATTCTACCGACGAGCGAGGACCTAAATTTACCAAAGTATATGGCGTAACCTGGGAGGCGCGCAACTATTCTAATGTGGCTGGTGACCCAATTGGTGTAGCCACCAACCACACCGTTTATTTCAGGAAGTTCCTGGATGATTCGTTGATGACGGGGGAAGTATTTCATTCGGGAAATAATTACCGCTACCTGCGCTATGCCGATGTATTGCTGCTGTACGCAGAGGCACTCAATGCGCAGGGACAGACAGCCACCGCGTATCAATATGTAGATCGCGTGCGGCAGCGCGCCGGCCTGCAAAAATTATCGGTGTTGATGCCTTCACTCAGCCAGGCCGATTTCCTCAAGCAGCTGAAACACGAACGCGTCACCGAATTAACGGGTGAGGGTCACCGTTGGGAAGACCTTTACCGCTGGGGCGACCTGGGCCCGCAGCTGGCCGCACGTGATGCCGGTTTCGTTAATTTCGTGAAGGGAAAACACGAGTTGCTGCCCATCGTGCAATTTGATCTCGACGTAAACCCGAACCTCAAACAAAATGCGGGTTGGTAAAAAGCGGGCGCCATCTGGCAAGACAGGTTGTAATTGACAAACAGTTTATTTATTTTGCATCATCATGTTTCGTTTTACCAGATTGCCCCTAGTGACAGCTATGCTGTTGCTGTCCATTGCCGGTTGCAAGAAATCGCCCGATACGGGTGTTCCGCCGGTTGTAAATCCACCGATAACGGTGCCGGTAGACACCACGTTTACCAACCCGCTGCTGACCAGCGGCCCCGATCCCTGGGTGATTAAAAAAGACAGCCTGTATTATTACACGAATACTTCCGGCGACCGGATCAAATTATGGCGCACCACCGCCATGTCCAGACTGGGTACGGCTTACAACCAGACGGTGTGGACAAAACCCGCTACCGGTCCCAATTCGCAGAATATCTGGGCGCCGGAATTGCATTACCTCGACGGCAAATGGTACCTGTATTACACGGCCGGTGCTTCGGCTGATCTTTCTACGCAACGGCTGTTTGTGCTGGAGAACAGCTCGCCTGATCCGATGACCGGCACCTGGGTCGACAAAGGCAAAATCGCCGACCCCGGCGCCGATTTTTTTGCTATAGATGGAACTGTATTTGAAAACAACGGCACACGTTATTTGATTTGGAGTGGCAACCCATCCGCTTCAGACAACATACAATATTTGTATATCGCGCCAATGTCCAATCCCTGGACGCTCGCTGGTCCCAGGATCTTGATTTCCATTCCACAATACAAATGGGAGTCGATGGGTGCGAGCCCAGTGGCTAACCTGCCCGCGGTGAACGAAGGCCCGGAGATTTTAAAGAACCCGTCGGGCAAGGTGTTCCTCATTTATTCTGCCTCCGGCTGCTGGACGGACGATTATGCCCTCGGCATGATGACGCTGAAAGATGGCGGCGATCCGCTTGAACGTTCCGACTGGATCAAACGGTCGACGGCGATATTTGTCAAAGACCCGCAGGCCAATGCCTATGGACCGGGGCACAATGGATTCTTCCTCTCGCCCGACGGCAAACAAAACTGGATTATCTATCACGCCAACCCGCAACCCGGGCAGCAATGTGGCGACACCCGCAGCCCCCGGATCCAGAAATTTACGTTCTCCACTACCGACGGTACTCCTGATTTTGGGACGCCGATACCGATAAATATCCCGACGGCAAGACCGTCCGGGGATTAAGCTGTTTTGGCGGCAAGCGCGGAAAGACAACGAGCGGGCTGTAGCAGCGGCAGTAAAGCACATCGAAAGCAAGTAAAAGAATCATACTTTTAGTCAGCGGATGCAATCACCTGTCAACTACACTACATGGAATCACAAGATGCATTAAATGATGACGAGCGGAAACTGTTTGAAGACCTATTGGCGGAAGACGACAATGAAATGTCGGCAGCGGGCATCCAGCGGCGTCAGTTCTTGAAACAGATCCTCGCGGCCGGCGGCGGTATGCTGGCCATGCAGATGCTCGGTGAAGATCTTTTTGCCCACGCAGCGGGTAACGCGGCGATCGGCGACCTGCCACCAGCCAGCATAGAAAATAGCATCAAGGTCGCGTTCAGGGTAAATGGCTCCACGCGGGCCCTGGACGTTGATTCCCGCATGACCCTGCTCGACGCGCTGCGCGAACGGCTCGCCATGACCGGCACCAAGAAAGGCTGCGACCATGGCCAGTGCGGTGCCTGCACCGTAATCGTCGACGGCCGCCGGGTGCTTTCCTGCCTGACGCTCGCCGGTACCTGCGAAGGCAAGACGGTTACCACCATTGAAGGACTCGCCAAAGAAGGCAAACTGCACCCGATGCAGGCCGCCTTTATCAAACACGACGGTTTCCAATGCGGTTATTGTACA
>JBBSSY010000062.1:0-9986 GCA_038241595.1 Chitinophagales bacterium
ACCAACCGGGCGATCATCAACTCTTCATTTGTTTTTATGACATGAATGGTTACCCGGCTTTCGGGAGTAGAAATAATCCCCTCGTTGTTCATGTTTTTTATCTCGTCGAGTTCAATGCCCAGGAAACCGAGGTCTTCGCAAACCTTACTTCGAATGGCGGGTTCATGTTCACCGATCCCGCCCGAAAAAACGAGGCAGTCCAAACCGCCCAGCACGGCGGCGAATGCACCGATGCTTTTTTTTATGTGGTAACAAAAGGACCGGATCGCGTCCCCGGCGCGGGGGTCCGACTGTTCATGGTCGAGCAATTCCCGCATGTCGGCGGTTGTTTCGGAAATGCCAAGCAGGCCGGATTTGTTGTTGACCATGTCGCTGAACTGCGCGGCCGTAATTTTTTCAAACTGCATCAAATACCACCCGAAGCCGGGGTCCATGTCACCCATCCGCGTGCTCATGGGGATACCTGATCCTGGCGTAAAGCCCATCGTGGTGTCCACGCTTTTGCCATCTTGTACAGCGGCTAAACTGGCGCCACTGCCAAGGTGCGCGAGGACAACCTTGGCCGCTGCTTTTTCGGGCTTTGCCGTATGTCTCAGGGCTTCGACCAGGTATTCGTAGGAGAGTCCATGAAAACCGTATCGGCGGATACCCATGTCATAATACCGCCTCGGCGCAGTTAACATTTTCGCCACCAGCGGCATCGACGCGTGAAACGAGGTATCAAAACAGGCAACTTGTATCACGCCGGGGTAGCGACTTTGCACCAGTTCCATCAGCCTGATCTCTGCGGGCAAATGCTCCGGGTCGTAGGCGCTGATTGATTTTAGTTCCGCGATCAGTTCGGTGGTGATGCGTTCTGGCATAATATGTTTCATGCCGTGAACCACCCGGTGGCCAATGGCGGTCACCATGTTAAAAATATCCTGCTTTTCAAGCCAGTCCAGCAGTAAAATTTCCGCATCTTCGAAGCCAGAGGCGGTAACGACCTGTTGAATTTTAGTTTTGGTACGTTTATCTGATACCGTTAGGGTAGTATTTTTCGTACCGATGCGGTCGATGCTGCCATGCAGGAGACGGGCATACGCATTTCGTATATCAAAAAAGGCAAATTTAATGCTGGTTGAACCGCTGTTGATCGTTAGAACGCCTGTCTGGGTGGTACTCATAAATGATAGATGATGGGTTGCGGGCAAAGCCCTTTCAGGCAACTGTACACGCCCGTTAATCAGGATTTGTTAAATACCAGCACAGGTATTTTGGCATCGAACGAATAGGCTGTTGATTTGGCTGGAAGAAAAATTTTCTGGAATAGTGTCCGGTTCTGTTCAGTGAACATGATCAGCATCGATGGTTTTATTTTGGCAATGGCTGTTTTAATGGTAGACACCAGTGTATGGCCGTAATCAGTATTTTTTATATTGACCAGGATATCCATACTGGCTAATTTTTTGGCGGCGATCTCAATCACTTTCGGATCGATCGCCTGTTCCAGCGGTGAGGTCACATGAAATAATTCAACTTTTGCATGAAGCGGTGTCGCAATCGACATCACCTTTCGCAATTCTTTCTGCATGTTCAACAGGTCAGAGGCATACATCATCCGGGTGATCCTGGTTCTGCGGTAGGTGTGGGGTACGGCGATGACCGGCACGGTGGAATTATTGATCAGGTTGCCGGTATTGGTGCCGAATACCCGTTTAAATTTGCCGGCTCCCCGCGTACTGATACAGATAAAATTGAATTTTTTTGCCGCGGCATATTCCATGATGTTCACTTCCGCGAAAACGGAGGGCGCTATCACGTATTTAGCCGGGGCAGTACCTGTCTTTTGTCCTTGCAGCACCTTGGCCACGAAGCGCTCCAGGGCCTGCTGGATTTTAATGGCTTCCTGCTGCTTGTACGTTTCCATTTTTTTTTCAGACCAGGATGTTGGTATGGGTTTGTGGTACGAATGGAAAAAAGTAAGGGCGCAGGGGTGTTGTGCCGCCAGTTGTGCGGCAAATCGCAAACCGGCCTTAGAAGCATTGGAAAAGTCCGTCGTCACAAGTAGTTTCAGCATCGTTATGAATTCATGAAAAGCGTAAGGTCATGATTTCTTTCCGTCAACTTGTTACACGACCTTGTAAATTATTTATATGATTCACACATTCCGGCCAGGTTACCAACTGGTCCAAGGCAAATCTTATCTTAATTTATCATTTCGTACTCATAAGAAACGATCAATTTGTTACACCATTGCAACAGGTATTTGTATCATTCACACATCCCATTCTGCCGAAATGATCTGTTTGCAGACAATTGAAAATAATATGTGAAAATTAGACCATATATATAAGCGATGTTTTGGCCAGTAGAAACAAGCAATTAAACAATTAACATTGCGGGAGGCAAAGGCGGTGTAAATTGAATGATAAAATATACCAGTAAAAGCAGGGGTTTCAAAAGTACTTTTTGGCAATACAGGTGTGGCATTTAAATAGCCTGGAAAAACTACAGTCTTGAAATTATATGTAAAATACATGGTCAGTAATCGCTGCAAACTGACTGTTAAGGCGGAATTGAAAAAGCTGGGTCTGCATTTCATTATGGTGGATCTCGGCGAGGTGGAGATCATGGAAGACATCACCGGGTTGCAGCGTCAACAGCTACAGCAGTCGCTGATAGATGCCGGCTTTCAACTGATGGATGACAAACGGGCCGTGCTGATAGAAAAAATAAAAACGGTCGTCATTCAGATGGTTCATCATAGCGATGAGCTCATCAAAGTAAATTTTTCCAATTTCCTGAGTGAGAAATTGCATTATGATTATACGTATCTCGCCAATCTCTTTTCGGAAGTGCAGGGTACCACCATCGAGCAATTTATCATATCGCACAAAGTGGAAAGGATCAAAGAACTGATCATTTACGGAGAATTGAATATTTCAGAAATAGCATGGAAGATGAACTACAGCAGTGTCGCTCACCTCTCACACCAGTTTAAAAAGGCCACCGGTCTTGCACCTTCGCATTTCAAGTTGTTAAAGGATAAAAGGCGAAGCCCGATTGAAGACATCCATTAATGGCAATAAAATTTGTAACATGCATAAGTTCGTAACGCCGGATCCCCGTTCTGCGGGCGCTACACACGCAATAAGCGCTTACCATGCATTGTTGCAGTTGCCTATCCCGGTGCTGATCGTGTATGGCAACGATGATCTCGTTGGTTTTGCCAACGATTGCTGCCTGCGGCTTTTTGATAAAAAAACGTGTAAGACCGGTTCGCCCCTCGGTAAAATATTCCCGGAATTGTCAGGACAGGTATTTAAAGACTGTCTGCGCGCTGTAAGGGGAAACCGGCCACCCGGCTCGCATAGAAGATTACGAGGTATTGACGAGAAACCGGCTTAAAAATTTTCATCGTTTTTTTGAAATCAGTTACGAACCGTCCCGGGCCGGCGACGGTACGATTACCGGTGTTATGATTTTGTTTCACAAGGTAAGAGATGCGGCCGTAGATAGGCAGCGCATGGTGGTGGGCGTGCCAGGCCGCCTGACATCGATAAACGATTCGACTGCGTTGATTGCGGGCCACGACGCGGTGAACGAGCAGCGCAACGCGGAGAACAGATATCACAGTTATTCTCACAGATCGCCGGCTACGGGCAACGTGTCACCAAATCGGTTCAGGCAGGTGTACACGCTGGTGCCACCTCACCTGCCGTCTGAAGAGACTGCCCAGGATACGATAGAAAGAAACCTTAAAAAAAGCCTCAAAGAGATTCCGATTACAGGTACGCACTGGATGAGTCTTCCATCGTTTCGATCACTGACCAGAAAGGGGTGATCAGTTATGCCAACAAAAACTTTTGCAAGATTTTTAAATATCCCTGCGACGAGCTCATTGGAAAGGACCAACGGATCATTAATTCCAGGTATCACTCAAAAGCGTTCATCAGTAACCTCTGGGCGACAATTGCACACGAAAGGATACGGAAGGGCGAATTGAGAAACCGGGCCAAAGATGGTACCATTTATTGGGTAGATACCACCATCGTCCCTTTCTTAAACGAGCTTGGTAAGCCATACCAGTACATCGTGATCAGAACGGATATTACCGAACAGAAGCGGATCGAGGAAGAATTAACCCACGCAAAGGTGATTGCGGAGTCGGCTACTGTTATTGCGCAAAAAGCCCAGAACAACGCGGAGCAGGCTACCGAAATCGCCTGCAACGCGATGCGTGCGAAGCAACAGTTCCTGTCTAATATGAGCCATCAATTCGCACACCCATGAATGCGATTATCGGGTTTACCATTTTCTAAAAACAGACGAAGCCGCCGATATGACTACTGAGGTCATGGACTTCGACCCGGACGTTAAATACCTGAAGGTGTTGGTGGTGGACGATATCGCGTTGAACCAATTGGTGATGACGACCCTGCTGGAAGAGTTTGGCTTTGGATGCGACATGGCGACCTCCGCCGCGGAAACAAGTCGGGTCATTGCGACCCCCTATCCATGAATCATTCCCGATACGATGCCTTTGCTATCGGTTGTATCTGCGCGGATAACGCCGACGATGTGTACGATGATATAGAGGTACATCAGGTATTGTGTAAATTCGTGCACCTTGATCAGCGGTTTGTGAATGGAGTGCAGCAACGGCACGTCTTCAAATGCAAGACCCAGGCCGGTAATTGCCATAACCAGGAAGATGGCATAAAAAAATACGTAGCCATCTTTCACAAAGAGGAAGTGACTGCCTGTGTTCTTCCCAGGAGTTGATTTTCGCAGGCGGAGTGCATTTTTTATTTTAACGGCCAGTTTTTCCTGTTGCGGTCCAGCAATTTCTATGACCATTCTGCAAAGTAGCAAGAAGCACAACCCGTAACCGATGTATTTGTGCATCATCCATAATTTATCGCTGTATTCATGGGCGACCGCCCTGGCCTGCACGGCCGTAACCGATCCGCCTTTATTTTCCACCTGTTCCGTGACCATGGAGATATTGCCTTTTGTGGAGAACATGGTGGAGGCCAGCAACACCATCACCAGGGAAGCTGCCAGTACTATAAAAGTCAGCCAGTGCCAGATCCTGATTGCCAGTGAATGTTTATCCATGAACATCAACGGGGGGGTGTTGAGAAGGGTGGCTGTTTCCATGTAAATGTTTGATCGAAGATCAGTTTATATTCTGTAGGAATGCTGAAGAACTTTAAGTCGGTGGCGCGTAGCTTCAGGTGGAAAAGGGGAAAGCGATTATTCCCCCGCTGCTGGGAACAGGTGCCACGGCGGTTTTAACCACTTGCCTGGGCTGCGCTAAAGATTCAGGCGGCTCGTACGGTGGTTCATTGACCGGACCCCACAGGCGTTGATTTTACGCTGGACCTGACCGCTGCTGCCAATAAAGCGTTGTTGTCGAAGGGTGGTTACCTGTTAACAAATGGCCTGCTGGTCGCCCGCACGATAAATGGTGCATATATTACCGTTCAACAGTCATGCACAAACGAAAATTATACACTTACCTACCAGGGCACGTCTTAACGTTTTTTTATTGCAATAACCACGGGGCCACTTTCAATGAAAAGGGCACCGTTACGAACGGTCCTGCAAACCATGCCCTCACTGTATATAAGACGCTTGTTACTGGCACATCATTACGCGTTTACTCCTGAAATAATGTATGCTTATGAAATCAATTCTTTTGTTGTTGGCATCGATGCATTTTATGGTTTCTCCATGGGGTGGCGATTTCAACGCCGCCCGGTTGGAGGCCGCAAAACGCATAAAATGATCCTGGTAAATTTTTCAGGCTCCGACTGGTGCGCACCCTGTATCAGGCTTAGAAAAGAGATCCTCGAAACGGCCGTTTTTGAAAAATATGCAGCCGAATACCTGGTGCTGGTTCGTGCTGACTTTCCAAGGCAGGAGAAAAATCGGCTTGACAAAGACCAGGTTAAACGGAATGAATCATTAGAAAACCGGTTGATTGAGGATTCGGAGCCGCTCGATTTCATGAAGTTGGTGACCGACAAGGTGCAGCATTTCCAGGAATTGCTATCGGCACAGCCCATACAGGTAATCACCGATCTGCAGGGCAGGCCGATCAAAGCGAGCAGGTACCTGGTCGACATTTTATTAAACAACCTGTTCAGTAATGCCATCAGGCATAATCATCCATTAGGTAAAATACATCTGACGTTGTCGGGTACCCGTTTTGTTTGCGAGAACAGCGGGATGCAAACGGTGCTGAATGCGGATACGATATTCGACCGCTTTCAGAAAGGCCATAAATCCGAGGGTACGGGGCTGGGGCTGGCAATCGTTAAAAACGTTTGTCATTTATACAATTGGGAGTTGCGTTATTATTTCCACGACGGCATGCACGCCTTCGAGATTATTTTTTGAGCCTGCATGGAATACAAGTTATTAACCAGGGCTGTGCATTAACGACGTTTGGCCATCGGCGTTGGGTTCATTTTTTATGGCGCCCTTTGATTATCTGCAACAACTGCTCCGGTTCATTCGTCGTAATAAAGTCGAAATTTTCTGACAGCAGCCAGGTCATGTCTTCGGCGGCGTTTACCGTCCAGGCATTCAGTATGAGGTTATTCTTTTTCGCTTCGCCGATCCAGGAGGGGTTTTTCCTGAATACGGCAAGGTTATAATCCACGCCGTCGATGCCGTCCGCTTTTAGCTGCGCGGGTGAGATGTCGCCATTGAGATACTGCAGGTTTGCGGTGGCGTCCAGGGTGCGGATTTTTTTTAGGATGTTGTAATCAAAGGAAATATAGGAAATGTACCGCTGTGCCTGCAAGGCATTTACCACGCGTACACAGGCAGACGCCACCTGGTCGGCCCTTGCCGGGCCAAGGTCGGAGGGTTTGATCTCCAGCACCAGCCTCGTGTGGGTGTTGTTTGCCAGTCCGGCCGTGAGGAACTGCAGCAGGGTGGGCAGTGGTTCGCCGTTCGTTAACGGGGTGGCTTCTAAATCTTTGTATAACGTTTTTTCGATCTGCAGGTCGTGATATTTAGGATCGTGATTGATGACCAGCGAGTCATCGGCCGTCATACGGACGTCGAATTCGGAACCCGTGCAACCGAGGCGGATGGCCTCACGCAGCGCGGCGATAGAATTCTCGGGCAGACCGTTCTTTTTAAAAGCGCCCCGGTGCGCGACCACCGGGTTGCCGGCAAACTGCATCATACGGTTATTTTTTGAAGCTGCACAGGATAACAACATGGAAATGACCAGTAAACAAACGATGTTTTTCATACACCAATGAATTGTTTGGAACAAATATAGATCATCTGTGCATGGACAAACGACGCCACGGTTCTTTATTCTGATCTCCGTCATTGATTTTGTAAATGATGATCATAGAATGGGGCAGAGAGGAAGTAGATAAATGGCCGCGGCGATATAAATTTGCGGCGATAAAAAAGATAGGTCTTGCCTGTAACCTTGATGGTGTAGAGGGCACCCGTAAGATGATCTCCGCTTTGCGTCTTAGAAAGGTTATATTTACTAAACAAGTATTCCTTTTCCGCCAACTTCCTGCTGATGCAGGCAGTGGCTGTACGCATTTCCCTTTCCCAGGTATGAAGAAGATCCTAATAATCGAAGACAATGATGCGATCAGAGTAAATACCGCGGAAATCCTCGAACTGGCAAATTATACCGTATTAACGGCCAGTAACGGGAAAGCCGGTGTTGCGGAAGCCATCCGGCATTTACCAGACCTCATCATCTGCGACATCATGATGCCCGAACTCGATGGGTACGGCGTATTAAACATTATCCAGCACCATCCTGTGCTTAAGAATACCCCGTTTATTTTCCTCACTGCCCGCGCCGAAGGTGGCGATTTTCGCAAAGGCATGGGGCTGGGTGCAGACGATTACATTACCAAACCATTCTCCGGCACAGACCTCCTGAACTCTATCAATGGCCGCCTGCGAAAAGCGGAGAACATCCAGAACATGGTGCCGAGCGGCATTGGCCGGGTAAATGAATTGTTGCACCTGGTCGACAACCGGCTCTCGCCGGAATCGCTCGTAGAAGGCCGCAACGTAGAACGGTATAAGAAAAAACAATTGATTTATTCCGAAGGCAATCATCCCCTCCGGCTTTTTTATGTGCAGCAGGGGAAAGTAAAAGTGTTTGTAACCAATGACGATGGCAAGGAACTGGTTGTGGGATTGTATGGCGAAGGAGATTTTTTTGGTTACACGGCTTTGCTCGAGGGCATCACGTACAAAGACAATGCAACGGCCATTGAAGGCTGTGAAGTTGCCATCATTCCAAAAAAAGAATTCGAGGAACTTCTTCACAATAGCCAGGACATTGCGCAGAAATTTATCAGGCTGCTGGCGCGTGACGTGGCAGAGAAGGAACAGCAATTGTTGCGTATTGCCTTCAACTCATTGCGAAAGAAAGTCGCCGACGCCCTCATTTCATTACAGGATAAATTCGGCACGGGAGGTACGGAGCCATTTTCAATCGATATCAGCAGGGACAACCTCGCTGCTGTCGCGGGAACGGCTACCGAATCACTGATCCGCACCCTAAGCGATTTCAAGAATGAGCGGTTTATCGACATCCGGGAAGGTGCGATTATCGTGCTGGATCGAAAAAAACTAACAGGCATGGTTAACTGATGCCAAAACACGGTTCGTATGTTCAGGGATGAAAACAGCTTTTTTGCACAACTTTTTAATCATACACAGTCTTTCGTGGCGCTGTATAAACCGGGCGTCAATCGTTTTGAACAGGTTAATCGTTTCGGCATCGACATGTTTGAAATGCAGGATGCCAACCAGTTTTCAGCTTTTTTTGACGCGGGCAAACTATGGTCCGAGTCGACGGAAAATATCCGGCAGTTTTTATCGGATACCGAACGGTCTGTCAGGTTGAACGGGCAGGTTGAAACGGAAGCCCGCTTCAATACGAATTCAGGCCGAACTTTCTGGGGCCTGCTACGGGTAGACATATTAGACATAAACGGCGAAGAGCATTTCCTGGTAAAGATTACAAACATCGATGCGCTGAAAAATGCTGCCTTTAACGCGATCAGGGATGCGCAACAATTCAAGGCACTTTTTGATAATTCTACCATCGGCGTTGTCATCACGAACGACGAGGGGAAAATCGTTAATTTCAACCGGTATGCAGAAAAGCAGTTTGATTATACCCGGGAAGAAGTATTGGGAAAAGAGGTGGAATTACTGATACCCGGTTCTTCGAGGAAAAAACACCATAGCGATAAAGCGCATTTTATGCAGCATCCCCAAAACCGGGTGATGGGTGCTGGTCGTGACCTTTTTGCCCTGCGAAAGGGAAATGCCGCCTTCCCGGTAGAAATTAGTTTAAGTCATTACGAGGCGGATGGGCAACACTTTGTCATCGCGTTTGTGATAGACATATCCGTACGGAAAAAAAGCGAAGAGCTGGTACTCGAACAGAAGGCGGAACTGGAGACCAAGTCATCCGAGATCGAACACATGTATTTTGAACTGGAGAAAAAGGTGGAAGATCGTACCCGCATGCTGAAAGAAACACTCGTCGAATTACAGTGTTCCAAGGACGAGCTGCGCACGGCGCTGGTAAAAGAAAAAGAACTGGGTGAATTGAAGTCCCGCTTCGTTACCATGGCATCGCATGAGTTCAGAACGCCACTCAGTACGATTCTGTCATCCTGTTACATCATACAGCAATATACGACCACCGAAGACCAGCCGAAAAGAGACCGCCACCTGGCGAAAATTCATACGTCGGTACAAGACCTGACATTTATCCTGGAAGACTTTTTATCGCTTGAAAAACTTGAAATGGGACAAGTGCATGTCAACTTTCAATTGTTGAGCGGGTCGGAATTAATGGTACTGCTGGAGGATATGCTCGGTGAATTAAAATCAATTTGCAAACGCGGGCAGATCCTGCAATTGACGGCGGGGCCGCTGGTTGCCCTGTCAACGGATAAGCAATTGCTCAAAAATATCCT
>JBBSSY010000063.1:0-9934 GCA_038241595.1 Chitinophagales bacterium
ACCAGGGAAGGGATAGATTTGAGTGGGAACCATTCGGCATGGTAATCCGTACTTAATTGTTTTTCATAGTTCTGGATATCGATCAGTGTGTAATACGCGACGGAGATGGTTCGTTCGATGGGGTCGCGCGCCGGGTCGCCGAACGCATTGAGTTGTTCCATGAACATGCCTTCCAGGCCGGTGAGCTGGTTAAGCACCCGGGCAACGGCTTTTTCAAAGCTTTCATCTTGTTGAACGAAACCGCCCATCAGGCTCCAGTTGCCTTTCTCCGGATCAAACCCTCTTTTTATTAGAAGCAATTTCAGTTCGTGACCATCGAACCCGAAAATAATGCAGTCTACCGCGACGAGCAGCCGGGTTTGCCGTAAATAACGCTTCATAAGCATTGAAAAATCAATAATTGCTGTGAATATATGTAACTTTTTGAACCGTTACGGAAGAAATAAGGAGGTGTTTAGAAAGAAATGCGGAAATTAAGATTGGCTGTTGTGATAATATTTAAGTTGAAAACCAGCTTCTATAAATGGTGATCTAATTGAAAACTGCCCACTGCGATTTAGCTATTGAAAATAAAGGCCCTCTGTAGAAACAGAAGGCCTCAACGATTGCTTACCATATGAAAAAAAGGTATACTTGTCTAACAGGCGACTAGCAAATAGATATTAAATCTTATCATATTATCTATTCGTGGTCAAAATAATATAAAAAAGACATGTGATTAAAATATCATGTATATTATTAAGTATAATTTGTATTGATTGCTAAACGCGTTTTTTTGACTCTGGATTATCGCGGATAAACCTCAAGGGCTTCTTTGAGGCAGTCCATGGCCGCATTAATCGAATTAACATTCAGTACATAGGCGAGACGGACTTCGTTGATACCGGAGCGGGGGGTGCTGTAGAAGCCGGAAGCGGGCGCCAGCATCACCGTACTGTCGCGAAAAGAGAAAGATTCCAGCAGCCACTGGCAAAAATGATCGGCATCCGCTACGGGTAAACTGGCCATAGCGTAAAAGGCGCCGCCCGGGTTGGGGCAAAAAACACCGGGTATCTGATTCAGCCGCCCGACCAGCGTATCGCGCCGCAACCGGTACTCGGCTTTGGTTTCTTCAACATAGTCAGCCGGTAAGCCGAGGGCGGCTTCCCCCACGATTTGGCCAAGGCTGGGCGGACTTAACCGCGCCTGGGCGAATTTGAGGGCAGCGGTCATCACCCCGCGGTTCCTGGATACAAGCGCACCGATGCGCGCGCCACAGGCACTGTATCGTTTACTGATGGTGTCCATCATGACGATATGATCATCTACCCCTTGTAAACGCAACGCGCTGAAATGCGCGCCTTCATAGCAGAACTCACGGTAAGCCTCATCCGAAAAGAGATATAAGTTATGTTTGATGATCAACTCCTTCAATATGTTCAGTTCGGCCTCGCTGTACAGGTAGCCGGTCGGGTTATTGGGGTTACAGACCATGATGGCACGCGTTCGTGGAGTAATGGCTTTTTCAAAAGCCGAGATATCCGGCAACGCGAAACCGCTTTTGATACCGGATGGAACGGGTTTTACCGTAACGCCCGCGGCGACGGCAAAGCCATTGTAGTTGGCATAAAACGGTTCAGGGATAATGACTTCGTCGCTTGGGTCAAGACAGGCCATAAAAGCAAACAGGATGGCTTCAGAGCCGCCGGTGGTGATCATGATTTGTTCAAAATCAATCTCGATGCCGTTATGTTGGTAATAGTCTACAAGTTTTTTGCGGTAACTTTCATTGCCGGCACTGTGGCTGTATTCAAGTACCTTAAAGTCGATGTTACGCACGGCATCAAGCACCATCGGCGGCGTTTCGATATCGGGCTGTCCAATATTGAGGTGATAGACTTTTATGCCTCGTTTTTTAGCGGCTTCCGCAAAGGGTACCAGTTTCCTGATGGGTGATGGCGGCATTAATTCGCCGCGCCGGCTGATGTTTAGCATGCAGCAAAAGTACGCAGCAGCGCCTATACCCCGATATTTTTGTTAGTGATCCTTAACTTCAAATTACCACTATGGCAAATCCAACAAAAGAAACCTCGTTTCCAAAAACCACTCGGCCGGCTGCAAAAAAACAACGGGTAAAAGAGCCGGATAAAACAACCTCCGACAAAATACACAAAACGCTGGACGCGTTCCCGGACAAGATCGACATCCGCGACTGGTTTTACCACCCCGGGCTCGCACCATTGCCAGACCAGGTCATCCATTTCGACGATGTGCCGGTGATCCTCGACCAGGGCAAGGAAGGTGCGTGTACCGGTTTTGCGCTCTCCGCCGTGATCAATTATCACCTGCTTAAAAACGGCCGGTATACCCGCCGTCAAATTGCCGACAACTTTGCCAGTCCGTACATGCTGTATGAAATGGCGCGCCGCTACGACGAGTGGCCGGGGCAGGATTATGCCGGCTCCTCGGCGCGTGGTACCATGAAAGGCTGGCTGGCGCATGGCGTCGCCAGGGTGAATTCCTGGAAGCCAACCTTATTGCCGGAAGTGCCGGTTGCCTTTACCGACGAGATGGCGCGGGAAGCACTGGCCATTCCTGCCGGCGCCTTTTACCGGGTGCTACACCGACAGGTACGCGATATGCATGCCGCGATCAATGAGTCGGGGGTTTTGTATGCCACGCTGATGGTTCATCCCGGCTGGCTCAACCCGGGCGAACAGGCTGTAACGTATACATATACCCGTAGTGGAAAGAAAAAATCCCTCAGGCTCCCCGTCATCCAGCGCAAACTGCCTGCAGACGGAGGACATGCTGTCGCAGTCGTTGGTTATACAAAAGATGGTTTTATTGTCCAGAATTCATGGGGCAGCGGTTGGGGTAATAAAGGCTTTGCCCTGTTGACGTATGAAGACTGGATGTTGCATGCATCCGATTGCTGGGTGGTACAGATCGGTGTTCCGCTGGACATCAACCTGTGGAACGTGGGCACCGACAATAGCCAGCAAGCCACGCAAGGCGTGCAGCGGGCCTCGCAGCTCATTCCGCTCGACCAGATCAGGCCTTACGTGGTTAATATCGGCAACAATGGAAGGCTATCAGACTCCGGCGATTACTGGACAACGGAGTCGGATGTGGTTGAACTCTTTAACACCATCGGGACCACCGCCGCCAACTGGAAAAAAAAACGCATCATGCTTTACCTGCATGGCGGGCTCAATTCAGAAAAGGAAGTGGCCAGGCGCATCATCAGTTATAAACAGGTCTGCCTGGAAAATGAGATCTACCCGGTTCACATCATGTGGGAAACCGATTTCTGGAACTCGCTAAAAGACAACCTGCTGGACATCTTTAGCAACGACGACCGCGCGCAGGCAAACTGGCTCTCCAAGCTGCGCGAAGGTGCCGCGGAAATACTCGACCGTACTTTTGAACTGACCGCCGCCAAACCAGGTACCATGCTATGGGAAGAGATGAAGGAGAACGCCGAACTTGCTGCGGAAAACGGTCGCGCGATGGACATCCTCGCAAAAGCAGCACTGGCCGCGTATGAAACAATCAATGAAGCAGATCGCGGTGATTTCGAATTGCACATCGTTGGGCACAGTGCCGGTTGCATCTTTACCGCCTATACCCTGGGCACGCTGCTGCGCATAGGCGTACCTGTTAAAACGATGCAGTTTATGGCACCGGCTATTTCGGTGGAACTGTTTAAAGAAAAATTGCTTCCTGCCATTAGAGATGGCAAGTGCCCGGTGCCAATAAATTACATCCTCAGTGACGTCGGCGAGCGTGATGACCAGGTTGGTCCCTACGGAAAGTCATTGTTGTACCTTGTCAGCAATGCCTTTGAAAGGAAAAGGGAGAAACCGATCTTGGGGATGGAGAAATTTGTCAACGCGAATAACCCGGAACTGAAAAAGGAATATGTTGATGATGAAATCGGTGAACTCTATTCGGGTACAGTAAATGGCTGGCCGAGCCTGGTTATCGCTGGCAGGGCGGATGCGAGCAAGGAATCGGGGCCCTCCATTTCGAGGGCGCAAAGCCATAGTGGTTTTGACAATGATTCCTATACGCTAAATTCGGTGTTGTACCGGATACTGGGAAAGGAGCCGGGGAGAAAGTTTGAGACGAGGGATTTGCAATATTGAGCGGGGAGGTAGCAGCGATGAGCTGTCAGCTAGGAGCTATCAGAAATCAGAAATCAGAAGGAGGGTATGGGGTATGAGGTATAGTGTATGGGGAAGAAATAATCAATCTCAATGCTCATTGGAGACTGTATATAAGCATGTAATTTTATTTGTCCAAGGTTTAATCTTTTGTCATTCCGCGATCACATACCCTTTTTTCATTCCGAGATCATACACCTTTTGTCATTCCGCGATCAGCCGCGGCAGGTCTTTTAACGTTCAGGTTTCTGGCGCGGGGGATACGCGGAATCTCAAGGCAATTTTCCTGTTTGAGACCTATCGGTTCGCAGTGAGCAAAACTGTGCAGAGATTCCGCATAACTGCCGCGAAAATCGCTGATAGCGTAAGGCCGTGCTGCGGCAGTTTGCGGAATGACAAAAAATCAAATGTGCGGCTGTTAATACACTAAAGCACAAAAAAAATCTCCACCGTTTCCACGATGAAGACCTTTAGTATAATAATAATCCCGGGCGTTACCCGTTTTTCTTTCCTTTGGTTGCTTCGTATTTTGCGTAATCATCGGCGCTGAGTACTTCACCAGTAATACGGAGTTCAAGCGGCAGGTCGTAACCGGCCACTTTAACGGTGATTGTTTTGTCAAACGGACCAGGAGCCGCAGCGTTGAAGCCGGCGGAAATTTTATCGGTCTTGCTTTTTGTTACCGGTGTCTTTGGCCAGGTAGGTGTAGTACAGCCACAACTTGCAGTCGCTGACTCAATCACGGCAGGCGTATTGCCGATATTTTGAAACGCAAATTCATAATTCACCGGAACACCCTGTTTGATCTTGCCGAAATCATGTTTGGTATCGGAGAACTTTACCAGGTCATCCGCTTTTTTCGTTTGAACGGTTGCCGCTTTCGCAGCAGTATTCGTCTGGGCCATACCTGTGGCGGTCAGTGCCAGCGCACAAAATGCTATTATAACTCGCTTCATAATTTATTGGTTTGTTTGTTTTAAAGACTGAATGGAGGCATTCGCCGGAGCGGTATTGGCCGGTCCCTTGACAACGGTACCCCGGATGGTAAATACTTTTTTCGGGCCACCCGGATATAAAATGGTTACCGGTTTTTCGAAAAGACCTTCCGCGGCGGCGTTATACCCAACTGTAATCGTCGCACTGGCACCAGGTGCAATAGGCTCCCGCTTCCAGCTCGGCGTGGTACAGCCACAGCTGGCCTGCACACTTTGTAAAGTGATTGAATCCGACGACTGGTTGACAATGTCAAAAGCATGGGTCACCGGTTTTCCCTGTGGGATCTTTCCGAAATCAAATGAATTTTCTTTTAATACCAGTACTTCTTTTGCTATCTCCGTCCCAGCAGCCTGGGCAACGGCATTAGTTGAAACAACAGCAGCGACCAGGAAAAGGAAAAATGTTTTCATGAATTCGATTGAGCCGTTCGGTATTGAACGTGTGCCAAAATTACATATTGTATTTGAAACTAGGAACAGTGAAATGTGGTTGCCAAAAATTCTTAACAATTTCACAGGATGTACCCAACCAGGGTACTACTTGTTGCCATCGAATTCTCGTTTTTTCCCGGTAATCCGGTTGATTTTAAAGCGTTAACTGCATTACTAAAATTTTGTAGGTTTGTAAGATGGAAAACACGATCAACAGTGAACTATTGATTTCTGAAAAAGTTTCCTTTGACAATTTCAGGGATGAAGTGCTGGCTGATTACCGGATTGTCTGCCTGAGCCGCGAAGCCAGCCTGCTGGGCCGGAAAGAGGTTTTAACCGGCAAGGCGAAATTCGGCATTTTTGGCGATGGCAAAGAAGTGCCCCAGGTGGCCATGGCCAAGTTTTTCAAACCGGGCGATTTTTATGCCGGCTATTACCGCGACCAGACCTTCGCGTTTGCATCCGGTGCCGCCACCCTGGAACAGTTTTTTTCACAGCTTTATGCAGATCCTAACCCCGAACACGAGCCGCATAGCAGCGGCCGAAATATGAATGCGCATTTCTCCACCGCCAATGTCAACGCAGATGGGGAATACCTTGACCTGGTAAATATTAAAAACCTGGCGGCAGGGCTGGCACCGACCGCTTCACAAATGCCCAAAGCCCTGGGGCTGGCCTTCGCTTCCAAAACGTTTCGCGAAACCAGCATCCTGAAGCAGTTCCCGCATTTATCTGTGAACGGCAATGAAGTTTGTTTCTGCACCATCGGCGAATCTTCCACCAGCGAAGGTCATTTCTGGGAAACCGTCAACGCTGCCGGCGTTATGCAGGTGCCACTGGCGATCTTCGTATGGGACGATGGCTATGGCATTTCCGTGCCAAAAAGTTTTCAAACAACCAAAGGATCTATATCTGAGGCGTTGAAGGGCCTGCAACAAAAAGAAGGTACCAACGGCATCGACATTTACAAAGTAAAAGCCTGGGATTATGCAGGGATGTGCGAAGTATTCGAGGCAGGCATAAACAAAACCCGTGAAACCCATACACCTGCCTTGTTCCATGTAGAAGAAGTGACACAGCCGCAGGGACATTCCACGTCCGGCAGCCATGAACGGTACAAAACTAATTCCCGGCTCGCCTGGGAACGCCAATGGGATTGTAACCGCATGATGAAGGAGTGGATCATTGAAAATGCCCTGGCGAGTGAAGATGAACTGTCTGAAATCGAAGTCGACTGCAAGCAGGTTGTTCGTAAAAGCCGGAACACGGCCTGGGATCGTTACCTGGCGCCGTTGAAAGAACAGGTGACCACGGCGGTAGACCTGCTCCGGCAGATGGCCGATGCCCTGCCTAAACAAAAAGAACAGATCCTCAAAGAAGTCAACGAACTGGTACGCAACCGCGAACCCAACCGCAAAGACATCATGCAGGCACTACACCATGCCATTATGCATAGCCACAACGCCCCGGCTTCCCAGGCGTCAAGCCAGTTTTACCAGGCACTTCAGCAACAAAACAAAGCAATTTATAATACGCACCTATACCACGAAGGGCCGAAGAGCCCGGTGCAAGTGGCTGGCAAAAAACCGAGGTACGCCGAAGATGCGCCTTTGATAAACGGCTACGAGATCCTGAACCGTTATTTCGACCAACTTTTTGAAACCAACCCAAAGGTCGTGGCTTTTGGCGAGGACCTCGGCTACATCGGTGATGTCAACCAGGGATTTGCCGGACTCCAAGCGAAGTACGGATCAAACCGGATATTCGATACCGGTATCCGCGAACTCACTATTATGGGACAGGGGATCGGCCTGGCTATGCGTGGCCTGCGTCCCATTACAGAAATTCAGTATCTTGACTACCTATTGTATGGCCTGCAACAACTGAGTGATGACCTCGCTTCGCTCCATTACCGCACGGCAGGCAAGCAGAGCGCGCCGCTGATCGTACGTACACGCGGACACCGGCTCGAGGGCATTTGGCACAGTGGCTCACCCATGGGAATGATTATCAACTGCCTGCGCGGTTTGCATGTCTGCGTGCCCAGGAACATGGTACAGGCGGTCGGCATGTATAACACGCTATTGCAAGGCAATGATCCGGCGCTGATGGTGGAATGCCTGAACGGCTATCGGCTGAAAGAAAGATTACCCGAAGATTTGCTTGACTTCACCGTGCCGCTGGGCATCCCTGAGATTGTGCGGGAAGGAACCGATATCACAGTGGTATCCTACGGTTCTACACTCCGGATAGCTCAGGAAGCCTCGGTAATCCTGGGGAATAATGGCATCAGCTGCGAGGTCATCGATATCCAGACTTTGCTGCCATTCGATATCCATCACAGCATTGTGGAATCGCTGAAGAAAACAAATCGCATCGTTTTTGTAGATGAAGATGTTCCCGGAGGGGCCGCCGCCTATATGTTCAACCATGTTATTGAAAAACAGGGTGGTTACAAATGGCTCGACGCTGCGCCAAGAACCATTACCGCGAAACCCCATCGCCCGGCTTATGCCACCGACGGCGATTATTTCAGCAAACCTAACGTAGAAGAAATTATTACGGTATTATCCGAGATGATGGTTGATTAAGCGGGAACTATTTTAAGTTGTAATACACTTTTTGCACGTCTTCGTCTTGTTCTAGTTTGTCAACGAGTTCAAGTACATCCTTGGCATCATCCTCCGACAACTCCATGGTCGTGGTTGGAATACGCGTGAGTTCGGCGCTGAGTGGGGTAATGCCTTTCTCTTCCAGGGCCTTACTCATATGGCCAAACTCCGTAAACGCCGTTCTGACTACAATATCTCCCTCACTGTTTTCACCTATTTCTTCCAGGCCGAAATCGATCAGTTCAAATTCGAGGTCCTCCAGGTTAATACTGCCATCGTTTTTGATGGTGAACTCGCCCATTCGGTTGAACGTGAAACTGACCGAGCCACTGGTTCCGAGGCTACCCCCTTCCTTATTAAAATGCATCCGCACATTGGCCACGGTTCGTGTTGGGTTATCGGTTGCTGTCTCTACCAACACGGCGATGCCGTGCGGTGCATATCCTTCATACACGATCTCTTCGTAATCGGTCTTGTCTTTGCCCATTGCGCGTTTGATGGCGGCTTCCACGCGATCCTTTGGCATATTCACGCCTTTGGCATTCTGGAAGCAACGGCGCAGCGCCGCATTGTGATCGGGATCTGGTCCGGCGGCCTTCACGGCTATGTTAATTTCCTTACCGATACGCGTGAACTGTTTCGCCATTTTGTCCCAGCGGGCAAACATGGTGGCTTTTCTTACTTCAAATATGCGACCCATTGCAATTATTGAATTTACAAGTTTAATATGGCAGCAAAAATAAAACGTTTGATGGAATAAAGTAGGCTAATAGCTATTCTTGCTGATCTGTTGATTTGCCGGGATTGCGCAGTTTGCTGTGTTTCCGGCTATAGCCAAAATAGATGATGAAACCAATCATCAGCCAGCCGATCAGTCGTGCCCAGTTTGTCCAACCCAGCCCAAAGACCATGGCACCGCAAACGAGGATGCCAAGAATCGGTACCAGCGGTACCAGCGGCGTTTTAAACTGGCGTGGGATTTCCGGATTTGTTTTACGAAGGATCATTATGCCGGCGCAAACCAGGATAAAGGCAAACAGGGTTCCGATGCTGGTCATGTCGCCCACGATATCTCCGGGGACAAAGGCGGCGAACAAACCAACCAATACAAAGAATATCCAGTTCGATTTATACGGCGTGCGATATTTAGGATGCAGTTTGGAGAAAATAGCCGGGACGAGCCCATCCTTGCTCATTGAATAAAATACCCGTGACTGGCCCATCAGCATTACCAAAATGACCGATGAGAAACCGGCAAGGATGGCAACGGTGACCAGGTCGCCCAGCCACGTAAAGCCGTGCATATATGTTTTGATGGCATAGGTCACGGATGCTTCCTTTCCCTGGTACCTGAAGTCATCGACGCTGGCGATGCCGGTCAGTACGTGCGCAAATAAAATATACAGCACCGTACAAATGGCCAGCGATCCGAGGATACCGATCGGCATATCTTTTTTCGGGTTTTTGGCTTCCTGTGCCGCCGTACTCACCGCATCAAAGCCAATGAACGCAAAAAATACGACGCCCGCCGCACCGAGTATGCCCATGATACCGCCGTAATTATGATCTACGCCCTGGCTATCGGTGTAAACAGATGGAGCCGGGATGTACACGGCATGATTGACCGGGTTCATATACTGCCAGCCGATCGCGATGAATATGATGACGATGGTTACCTTGGTGATTACAATGATACCGTTTACAAACGCAGACTCCTGTGTGCCACGGATGAGCAACAGGGTTAACA
>JBBSSY010000064.1:0-9907 GCA_038241595.1 Chitinophagales bacterium
TAAGTTCGCGGATCTTTTCTTCGAGGCTTCGTTCGTATTCGCGCAGCCGGGTAACATCGCGCGTTGTGCCAAAAATCGTCTGTGGCTCGAGAGTGGTGTCACGAATCACCTTTCCATAGGTTTCCAGTTTTTTGATCCGCCCACTGTTGTCAGTAATAGTGGTTTCAATAACGAAATTATCTTTTTCTTTCAAAATGTTCTTCCATTCGGCCAGGTATCGTTGTGCATCGGCTTCACTCATGTGCGCCTCGTACAGTGAACTGGACACGTGCTGCGTCCCCGGGTTTTCCCCGGCATTATACCCAAATAAACGGAACATACCTGGAGACCACGTGGTTACATTGTCTGCCAGCGACGTTTCCCACGATCCCTGGTCAAGGAATTCCTCTTTTTCATGAATTAGTTCTTTATAGAGAACCAGGTCACGGTTGATACGGGTCTGGCGGGTAATATCCCGGGTAATACCGATTACCTTACCCGCCAGCCCATTTGCATTCCTGATCGTTTTTCCTTTGCTGGAAACAATCTTGTGTTCCTGCGTGCGGGTAATCATGTTGTACGTTATGTCAAAGTCACTGTTGTTATCAACCGCATCTTCAATGGTCCTCTTCAGCATGCCCAGATCATGTGGATCAACATGGCTGAAATACAAGTCACTCGATATAGATGGTTCTACATCTTCCTTTTCGTATCCAAGCAATTTGTATAAGCCATTGGTCCAGTACATTTGGTCAATTGCCAGGTCCCAACTCCAACTTCCGAAGGAAAGTAATTCTTCCGTATCGTCGACGAGCAATTTCAGCGAAGAAATTTCTTCCTGGCTTTTTGTCGTCTCCGTAATATCTTCCGCAATAAAAACCCAGGATACGGAGGCACCGGTTTCGTTCCGGTTAAGTACAGAACCGCGGGTTCTAAAATATCGCCAGTCTCCTTTGCGGTGATTTAACCGGCATTTATAGGAATGATCCGCATCGTCATCCAGCAACGCAAACTTCTTTACCTCCGCAATCACCATTTCAAGATCATCCTTAAAAATCATCTGGAAGTAGTTGTTATTCCATGCAGTTATTTCTTCCGTGGAATATCCGAGGTAATCCGTAACCCTGGAATGGTTTACAACAGTTATCTTCTTCTCAGCGCCATCGAGCACATAAATAATGTAGGGAAAATAATCCGTGGCCTGTTGCTGAGGCGAACCGTTTTCACTTAATAAAGCTTTAAGATATTTAAGAATATCATTTTTCGATGTCGTAGCCATAGATGCATTTGCAATGATTCAACATGCCGGTAACGTAGACGGATTTGGAATAAAAGGTTTTCGGTACTCTTCGTATTGATGAAATAAATATGCCTGATGGACTATGCCCAAAGCGTTCTCATTTGTGCCACCGGAATCTGGAGGATCTCGCGATATTTAGCAACGGTTCGCCGCGCAATAGAATATCCTTTACCTGAAAGAATAGCAACCAACTGCTGGTCGGTATATGGTTTCTGTTTATCTTCTGTTTCGATGACTTCCTCGATCGTCGTCTGGATAACCCGGTTGCTGATGACTTGCCCTTCTACATTGCTGATGCCTTCGGTAAACAGGTCTTTAAGTAACAGGGTACCGAATGGGGTAGCCACGTATTTATTGCTCGTGATGCGCGATACTGTTGAGATATCAACCCCTACAATGTCCGCAATATTTTTCAGGATCATGGGTTTGATCATTTTGATATCGCCTTCCAGAAAATAGTTGTATTGCAGTTTTACAATCGCTTTCATCACATTAAGCATGGTCGACTCACGTTGCTGGATAGCCGAAATAAACCATTGTGCTGAATTCAGTTTGTTGCGCACATACTGGCGCGTGGCTTTGTCTGCATGTACGTTCGATTCCGTGCTTTTTACACGATCCATCCATGATGTATTGATGTGCAGGTTGCTTGAGCGTTGACGGTGAAGGGAAACTTCCAGGATATCATTTTCGTTGGTGATGATGAAATCCGGGATGATATTAAGATTGGCGGCTGCAGCGGTCATGCTGGCAACCGGTTTCATTTTCAGGGAAGCGATCAGTTTAAGGATGATCTTGATTTCCTCTTCATCGATTGACAGGTGGTTCATGATCTTATCCATGTTCCGGCTGCTCAGTTCAGAGAAATGAATTTCCAGCAGGCGGATGGCCATTTTTACATCCGGTCGTTTGCAGTTCATTCGTTTTAGCTGAAGCAGGAGGCATTCGCGGATGCTGCGGGCGCCAATGCCGGCTGGCTCGAGTTGCTGTATCTTTACAAGTACCTTTTCTAGGTCTTCCGTTTCCACCCATTTTTTCCACCTGAATGAAATATCACTGGCAATATCCTGCAGGTCCTGTTCAAGCAGACCGTCTTCATTCAACGAGTCAATGAGGTGGTTGCCGAGCATTTTTTCTACTTCGGTCAGGTGAATGAAATCAAACTGTTCTTTAATAATCTGGCGAAAATCAGCCGTTTCCGGCAGGGCACGTTCCGGGATTTTATCACTGTTGAAATAATTTTCATACTCCATTTTGTAATCCGGGAAATCTTCGTAGGCATACTCTTCATAATCTTTGAAATCCTGCAAACTCTCGCGGTTATATTTTTCGGATAGAATGTCATCTTCCGTTGGCACTTCATCAAGCAATGGATTCTCCTCAATTTCCTGTTGGATCCGCTGTTCCAGTTCCAGGGTATTAAGATGAAATAAATTAAGAAGTTGAATCTGTTGCGGGAGTATTTTAAGATGTTGCTTTTGTGTAAGATGTTGGTGCAGCATTCTATTCTTTTTGCATTTGTATTGCAATCAAGACTCCAAAAGATACATGACGATTAAAAAAACATTCGATTGAACAAATATCTGTGCTTCTTTAGATGGAAAAACCTGAAATCATGAATTTCTAATCTTATTTGTTTTAAACGCTATAAATTCCTGGGTAGTTATTTCCCCAATTTGTCGCAAAGAAACCATAGGCAGCGTAAGTGCTTTCTTATAGAATTCGGCTAGCGTAACTGCCTGGTTTTTTACTGGAGGACATTATCAATGAATTAGATACCTGACGAGGCCGTCGGAATGGTCGCATAATGTTTCCCGCTAAATTCAGCTTTTAGCTATCGGCGATGCGTCGAACTGTGGTGATGACCACGATAGCCTGCTGGCATGAATTTACTAACTGCTTGGCCATATGGATTTCGTTCCACATTGATTTTCTCACCTTAAAACACTTATTATGTTACGCTGGACAATTATTTTTCTCGTAGTTGCTATTGTGGCAGCCATTTTTGGCTTTGGCGGAATTGCTGCGGGCGCTGCAAGTATTGCAAAAATCTTATTCTACATCTTTATTGTATTGTTTTTGATTTCCCTTATCGCTGGTGGATTTAAAAAGTCCTGAGTGCTTTTGTTGACCCGGGAAGCGAAAACGGGTATTGCGTGAAAATGCGGATAGGGATATCCGCATTTTTTATGTCTCCTATTTTTTTTGCCAGCGCCCGTCGTAAAAACGCCGTCGCGGTTACGATGCTGGTTGAATCTTATTGATTTCCTCGTTTGTTACCTGCCCGCTGATTTCTTTGTCACCGGTTATCCGCTCTATCTCAGTAATTTCTGTCGCCCTGGGGTTAGACGGTGTTTCAGAAGCCGGGATTACATTAGATTTCGAAGTTTCCTCTTCTGCAGGATTAACAATGTCCAGTTGATCCTGTTCGTTGACAATCTGGTCCTTATCAGGTCCGCTTGCAGGAGGAGCGGTATTTGTTACATCTGACAGCTCTCCCTTGTGAAGCAGATCGATGATATCATCTGAAGAAACGCCGAACAAACCATCATGACGGATGTCACTGTTGTTTTCTGCGGCTGAATGTGTATTTTCCATAGAAATGCGTTTAAGTATTAGGTTATTAATGATCCTAAAATTATAACATAAAATTGACTGTACTTAATCTTATAAACGAAAAATCATGGCCAGGCAACATATTTTATAATGTATGCAGTTTTATTTAATTTCGTTTTTAGTTAATTTTGTTTCATGCAGAAACTTTTTATTCTTGTTGCGGAAGATGATTACGATGACCGGTTTTTACTCGAATCTGCTTTTCGGGAAAAGGGTTATGACGATAAGATTGAGTTTGTGGAAAATGGTGTTGAGCTGATTGATTTCCTTGGAAAAATACACGATAAAAAAGATGGCCATGGTCATGACCATTATCCCTATTTTATTCTGCTTGATTTGAATATGCCCAAGATGGACGGGCGCGAGGTTTTAAAGGAAATCAAACAGCACCCGGTTTTTAAACGTATCCCGATCATTGTTTTCACCACCACCAAAAACGAAAATGAAATTAGACGATGTTATGAACTGGGTGCCAATACGTACGTGGTAAAACCAGTCAGTTTTGAGGGATTGTTAAAAGTACTCGATGATATCCGCGGTTACTGGTACAATACCGCAGCAATAGCCTGGTGACATTCGATGATATAATTTATAAAGCCCGGTTATCCGGGCTTTTTTTGGCGCCCGGTAACAGTCGGGATCATAATATTATTGATGTTCCGTGCGTTGTGTGATTATTTGCCCGGGATCATTTTATTATAACCTAAACCAAATTGATTGAAACCCCTTTTGTTTCTGCTAACACTTGCACTCGTTATCGGCCACTGCGGTAATAAATCGACGACGGCGGTTCCACCATCCCTTTTTGCAGATACCCCGGTGGCGAGAGCCATTGTTCCGGGCATTATCGACGAAGCCTCGGGAATTGCCGACAGTAAGCGCATCCCCGGTTATTTATGGGTGGAAGAGGACAGCAACAATCCCAATTTCCTGTACCTGCTCGGGCATGATGGAAAGCATGGTAAAAAGATGTTCCTGAAAGGACTGAATAACCGGGACTGGGAAGACCTCGTTCTGTCGAAAGGGCCGGAAGCCGGTGCGAACTACCTGTACCTGGCCGACATCGGTGACAATTACCTGCAACACGCTGCCTATGTCATTTACCGATTTAAAGAACCGGCTTTAGCCACAGATACCGTTTCTGAATTCGAAAAAATTCGATTTAAATATCCTGATGGGAGCCATAATGCCGAAGCCATCCTGGTAGACGAAACATCACACGATATTTTCGTCTTTACCAAAACGGAAACGACGTCTAAAATTTATAAGATTGCGTACCCGCAAAGTTTGATAGATACCACCACAGCTACGCTGGAAGGTGAACTTCCTTTCCCGCAAGTGGTCAGTGCAGCTGCATCGCCGGGGATGAATGAATTGATCGTTAAAACCTATACTTCGTTAAATTATTTCTCGAGGCAGGTTGGTGAAAAAATTCCGGAAAGTCTAAAAAGGCAGCCTGTGGCGCTTAAATACCAATGGGAGCTTCAGGGTGAAGCGATCTGTTTTAAGAATGACAATTCAGGCTTTTTTACGCTCAGTGAGCGGCCATCAGTGACAGCCGGCGTAAGTTTAAATTTTTACAAGCGAAAATGATCAGGCTTTTTCCAGGATGTCATCCATGCGTATGCCCGAATGGCTTTCATCATACACACAGACACCACCTTTTATCAATAAAACTTGGGGTGATTCGTGACATATATCAAAGACTTCCGCCACCTTGGCGGAGAGCGTTCGATAGTTAATGAGATCGAGGTAGTAAAAATCTATATTGTCCGGTTGTATGCTCCTTTCAAGCCGACTTTTAGCCATGCCACTGATAGAACAACGGATCGAATGTTTAAAAATAAGCTGGGCTTTTATTTTAGATTTTTCCTTGATCTCTTCGAGCTGTTCAACAGAACGTATATTAATCCAATTCATAGTATAACTCCTTTACGACGTTGTATCAAAATTATAACGAATGAAGGAAAAAAAAGTTATTTATAAAGAACGGTATTTGTTATAGCGTACAACGCGCCCAGTAATGGTTTATTTTTAATGCCCATAACCAGAGTAGCCCTGGGTGGCCTTACAACCGCCCCGTGAAGATGCGCAGGACGACACTGCGATGGTAAATACAAATAATGTCAAAAAAACCAGTATTTTATATTTCATTGTAAACGCTTTATAGTAATTACCGCCGGCGAAGCAGATCGTCCGGGAAAAGTTTTTTTCTAACGCAGGATTGGCCGTTTTAGTATGCTAAAGTACTGATTTATTTTTGATGCATAAGACGTTGCAGCAAATAACCGAAGTAGGTACCTGGATAGCGAAACCTGTCGTTCCCGCAATAGCAGTTCCAACCTGTGGGGGAGGAAATATATTTTGTTTATCTGGCAGGCTGAGATACATTTAAACCTTGTAAATCATTTATTCATGCATGTTCATTTCATAGCCATCGGGGGAAGTGTGATGCATCAGCTGGCCATTGCATTAAAGCGTAAGGGCGACAAGGTCAGCGGCAGTGATGACGAGGTATTTGAACCTGCACTGGGCAATCTTCAACGCGAAGGAATTGATCCGGGTGTTGGCTGGGACTCTTCCCGCGTGACACCGGTGCTTGATGCAATCATCCTGGGAATGCATGCCCGTGCGGATAATCCGGAACTGCTGAAGGCACAAGAGCTTGGTCTCCAAATTTATTCGTTTCCGGAATACGTTTACCAGGCCAGCCGGGGAAAGCTTCGGGTGGTTGTCGGTGGCAGCCATGGGAAAACCACGACGACGTCTATGATCATGCATGCGTTGCTTGTCCTTGGAAAACCGTTTGATTACCTCGTTGGCGCCAAATTGGAAGGCTTTCACCAGTCGGTACAAATTACCGATGCCCCGGTTATCATCTGCGAAGGTGACGAATACCCTGCCAGCACCCTCGAAAGACGTCCTAAGTTTCATTTCCTGTTCCCGCACATAGCGATCCTTACGGGGATTGCCTGGGATCATATCAATGTTTTTCCAACCTTTGACATTTACCTGGAGCAGTTTACTATATTTATCGGCAAGATCGAGCCAGACGGCGTGTTGATCTACAACGAGACCGATGAGGTGCTGAAGAAACTGGTGGTAGAACACCCGGCTCGTATCCGCAAAATCCCGTACGGCATTCCGGTCCACCGCATCGAGCATGGCGAAACCGTTGTTTCTCTGGAGGATACCACCGGACCGCTTAAAGTGTTCGGCAACCACAACCTGCTGAATCTGCAGGCCGCTTTCCTGGTTTGTAAAGAAATGGGTATCGCTGCGGCATCTTTCCTCCCTGCCATGGCCGGTTTTACCGGGGCGTCAAAACGGCTTGAGTTGCTAGCCAGGAACAATACAATGACCGTTTACCGTGATTTCGCGCACGCGCCTTCGAAAGTAAAAGCGTCTGTTTCTGCCATGAAAGAACAGTTTCCTGCGCGTACGTTGATCGCCGTGCTGGAGCTGCATACCTTTAGCAGCCTGAACAATGCTTTTATGACGCAATACCGAGGCGCTATGGACATGTGTGACGTGGCTGCCGTATTCTATTCCAAACATGCGCTGGCGCTTAAGAAACTGCCTGATCTGAACGCCGAAAGCGTGCAGGCCGGTTTCGATAAACCCGGTTTGACCGTGATCACCGAGCGGCCAGCCCTCGAAGCATGGCTCCTGTCGCAAAATTATCAGGAGGCTAACCTGCTATTAATGAGCAGCGGAAATTATGATGGGCTGGATATTATTACATTTGCACAAGAACTTGCAGAACGATCATGACGCAGACTCGTACGGCATCCTTCCTTTAACCTGATACTGAACCATGAACGCATGTTAGACTTAAAAAAGCCGCTGGCATTTATTGACCTGGAAGCAACGGGTACCAACCTGTCAACAGACCGGATTGTGGAAATAGCCATCGTACGGCTCTCCCCGGGGAATGTTAAACAGATAAAAAGAAAACTCATTAACCCGGAGATGCCTATTCCACCCGTGGTCGTTGATATCCACGGAATTACCAATGAAATGGTTGCCGAAGCACCCACCTTTAAACAGGTGGCCAACGAGGTGAAACAGTTTCTCGACAACTGCGACCTGGGTGGTTACAACAGCAATCGTTTTGACATTCCGCTGCTCATGGAAGAATTTATCCGCTCCGGCATTGAATTCGATATGAAAGGGCGCCGCCTGCTGGATGTGCAGCGGATATATCACATGATGGAACAGCGTACGCTGACCGCGGCCTATAAATTTTACTGTGAAAAGAACCTGGAAGGCGCGCATGGGGCCGAAGCCGATGCCGCCGCGACCTTCGAGGTGCTGGAAGCCCAGATTGTGAAATATGAGCACCTGGGTAATACCGTCGACAGCATCCTCAAATTTACTGGAGAAGACCTGGTCGTAGATTTCGCACGTCGGTTTGTTTTTGACAACGGAACCGAGGTATTTAATTTTGGAAAATACAAGGGAAGGGCAGTAGCGGACGTGCTGAAAATGGAACCGCAATACTATGACTGGATGATGAAGGGCGACTTCACATTACATACCAAGCAAAAACTTACTGAAATTTTTAACCGGACCTTGTTAAAAAAGGGATAAAACGGAATTATCTTAATAATCCCTTTCATTCCACTATCTGAAAATTGTAATTTCGGGACCTACATAATCAATTGGAAAAAATAGTCATAATACCCACTTTCAACGAGATGGAGAACATTGCCAGGATTCTCCATGCTATTTTCGCTTTAAAACAGGGATTTCATGTGCTCGTCATCGATGATGGGTCGCCAGACGGAACGGCCGGGATCGTCAGGAGCCTGCAGGGTACTTATCAGTCACAATTATTCCTGGCAGAACGGCGCGGCAAACTGGGACTTGGTACCGCTTACATTCATGGCTTTAAATGGTCGATTGAAAGAGGTTACCAATACATTATGGAAATGGACGCCGATTTTTCGCACAACCCCGCTGACCTGATCAGGTTGTATGAAGCTTGTAAACTTCATGGCGCCGACGTTGCGGTGGGTTCGCGGTATGTAAAAGGCGGTGGCAATGTCAACTGGCCCTGGGAACGGGTGCTGCTTTCGAAAGGCGCCTCTATCTACACCCGGATCATCACCTGGATGCCTGTTAAAGATTCTACCGCAGGATATGTGTGTTATAAAAAGAATGTACTGGAAGCCATCAACCTCGATGAGATAAAGTTTGTCGGTTATGCCTTCCAGATTGAAATGAAATTCGCTTCCTGGAAACTGGGCTTTACCGTGAAAGAAGTTCCCATAATATTTGAAGACCGCCAGTTTGGTATATCCAAGATGAATAAGGGCATTGTTAAAGAAGGCATTCTCGGTGTACTGAAATTGAGGTGGTACAGCCTCTTTAAAGACTATAGCAGCCGCGTGAAAAAAGGCGAACAAGGCGCTTTTTCGCCGGTGGACAAAGAGGTGGCCGTTAGCAAGTCCGCAGGGTTATGAAGAAGTTTATGGTTTATGGTTTGTAGTTTATAGTTATTTGACGAAGTGTTTCTGTAACATGGCCCATCACCCGCACCTTCCTGGAAATGTGGCTACCAGCTGCCTCGCATTTTTTCCAGGTTTGTTTCCCCTTATATGAGAAAAGCTTTTCTTAACCTGCATGTCGCGGTTTTCCTCGCCGGCTTTACGGGCGTGCTTGGCAAATTAATAACGCTCAATGAATCGCTGCTTGTCTGGTACCGGTTGCTCATAACCGTTATATCAATGGCCTTGTTGTTCATATTGCAGGGTAAATTTCCACGTGTTTCTTTCCGCACCTTGTCCAGGTTGTCCGGTATCGGGTTGATCATCGCGCTGCATTGGATTGCTTTTTACGGCAGCATTAAATATGCAAATGTTTCCGTGGCGCTAGTTTGTTTTTCTTTGGTTGGATTTTTTTCTGCCCTGCTGGAACCACTGTTATCACGGAGTCGTTTTTGCATTCCCGAAGTGTTGGTGGGGCTGCTTGCGGTAGCGGGGGTTTATTTTTTTTTACGGTTTTTAA
>JBBSSY010000065.1:0-9902 GCA_038241595.1 Chitinophagales bacterium
AGTGAGCCATAAAGAAATTTTACGAGGACATAACTTCTTATGCTAGTTGTGCCAGCCGATTCTTGCCAACCGGGGTCATGACCTTACCGGTAAACAATATTTACACTGAATGGTTATTTATCTGAATCGTATCATATGCAGGAACTCCCCATCGTATCAAAAATAAATGAAGCAGACTCCGTGGTTAAAAAGCCAAGCTGGCTCAGGGTAAAACTGCCTACCGGTGAAAGTTACAAGCATGTGCGCGGGCTGGTAGATACACACAAACTTCACACGATTTGTGAGAGCGGAAACTGCCCCAATATGGGTGAATGCTGGGGCGAGGGAACCGCTACCTTTATGATCCTGGGCAATACCTGCACCCGCAGTTGCGGATTCTGCGCGGTAGCAACTGGCCGGCCTGACCCAATTGATTGGGACGAACCGCAACGGGTAGCCGAAGCCATCCACCTGATGAAAGTAAAACATGCCGTAATCACCTCCGTAGACCGGGATGAAATAAAGGATGGCGGCTCTATTATCTGGTACAACACCATCAAGGCGGTAAAAATACTAAACCCGTCTACCACGCTGGAAACCCTGATACCTGATTTTAAAGGGGAGAAAGAAAATATACAGCGGGTGATCGATGCTGCACCTGAAGTAGTATCACACAACGTTGAAACGGTTGAGCGTTTAACCCGCCGCGTGAGGATCCAGGCCAAATACTGGCGAAGTATGGAAGTGATTCGTACCTTGAAAGAAGGTGGCATGCGTACCAAAAGTGGTATCATGCTGGGGCTTGGAGAAACAAAAGAAGAAGTTGTGCAGACCCTCCGCGACCTCGCCGACAATGGTTGCGATGTAGTGACGATCGGTCAATATCTGCAGCCTACAAAGAAACACCTCGCGGTTGATCGCTTTGTGCATCCCGACGTGTTTGCGGAATTAAAAGACATCGGTTATGAACTAGGCCTTGACTACGTGGAAAGCGGCCCGCTGGTTCGTTCCTCTTACCACAGCGAGCGTCATGTAATACCGGGTTATGGCCGTACAATGTGGCAATTACAAAAAGAACAACTGGTATAATATGTCGTTGAAAAAATTATTGTTGGGGGCAATCTGTTGCGGGATTGCTCCTTTTTGTTTTTCACAGCTGAACTGGAAAAATGTCGATACTCTCTATGGTCCATTACCGGCATCCATGCATGTTTTCCGGTCTGCCGATTCCATCGATGGAAAACCGTCTATTGCCTATTATGTTTCTGCCGACCTCAGTGATCGCTCCATCCAGTTTACCGCGGCCGCCGAAGATTATAAAAAGTTGACACCTACTCAATATTACCAGCAACTTGCCGCGCCATTGGTGGTGGTCAACTGTACTTTTTTTAACGTGGCAACGGGTCAGAATATGAATACCGTGATCCGTGATGGCAGGACGCTTTCCTACAACCCCGCGCCGGTGAAAGGATCGGGCAGGGATTCTGTTCGTAGATACAATGTATTTAAAAGCGCCATCGGCATAACAGACGATCGCAAGGCCGACGTGGCCTGGCTAAAAACAGATTCTGCGCGTGGCATCGTTACGGCCTCCCAGGTGGCGGTGGCTGCGGCGCCGGTAAACCTTTCGCCGCTTGATTCTTTACGCAGCCAGCGGCGGGCGTTCAGCAGAAATCAGCGGGCGATCAATAAGAAATTTAAAACCTGGAACATGCAAACGGCCGTTGGTGGCGGCCCGGTGCTGGTACAGCATGCCGATACCCTGATAGCGAACAACGAGGAGATGCGTTTCGCGGGGAAAGCTCGTTTTGATAAACATCCGCGCACAGCGATGGGGTATACGGCAGACGGTAAATTAATTATCCTGGCCATCCAGGGCCGGTTTCCGGCGCTTGCCGAGGGAGCCACGCTGGTACAGGAAGCAAGGATATTGAGGGATATCGGTTGTGTGGAAGCATTGAACCTGGATGGCGGAGGCAGCACCTGTTTGCTCGTGAATGGTAAGGAAACCGTTACGCCTTCAGATAATGTGGGGCAACGCGCTGTGCCGGCGGTATTTATTATCGCGAAGGGAGAAGCGGTGTCCAGATAAATCAGCGGCGATCACTATGATTATGGTGTTGAGCCATAAGCCTTATACCTGTCTACTGGATCTTAATATCCCATACCAGCGCGCTCGCGCCCAGGATGGCCGCGTCGGATTCTTTGAGATGACTCACCAATATTTTTACCTTATTCTCAAAAACCTGGATCAGGTTTAGTTCCATATTTTCCTGGGTAGGCTTGAGAATCAGTTCGCCGGCCTTCGTAAGACCGCCAAATAAGATAATGGCTTCCGGGCTTGAGAACATCACGAAATTTGCAAGCGCCAGCCCTAATATCTTCCCGGTAAACTCAAAAATTTCCTTGGCCAGTTTATCACCGTCAATGGCCGCATCATAAACAACCTTTGAATCAATTTCAGCGATCGGGGTATTGCGGAGCAGGCTGGGTTCCGTACTGTTATTCAGCATTTCAATGGCGGTGAGTGTTACACCGGTGGCCGAAGCGTAACTCTCCAACGAACCATATTTGCCCGTTCCTTTGTGCAGGCGACCATTCGGGATCACAATCACGTGGCCGAGTTCCCCGGCAAAGCCGTCATGTCCGTAAATCAATTTTCCATTGGCAACGATGCCGCTACCGACGCCGGTACCCAGGGTTATCATGATAAAATCCTTCATGCCCTGTGCGGCACCATACATGTTTTCCCCAATTGCCGCGGCATTTGCATCGTTGGTCAGAACAACCGGTAACTTGAATTTGTCTTCTACCAGTTTGGCCAGCGGAATAATGCCTTTCCACGGCAGGTTCGGTGCGTATTCAATGGTGCCCGTGTAGTAATTACCGTTAGGCGCACCCATCCCGATGCCGATCATGCGTCCGGGTCCACCTGCTTTCTGTATCAGCGGGTATAGGTGCTGGTGAAGTTCATTGATAAAACTGTCTACTTCCGCATGCCCCCTTGTGGAGATCTCACCGGAAAATAAGATGTTACCGTTGCGGTCAACGATACCGAATTTTGTACCTGTACCACCTACATCGATGCCTATTGCCAATGGTTGCAGTGAACTAGATTGTGTCATGATCTTAAATTATTAATGAGCTCCTCCCGCTTCCAGTGTGTCATAATCAATGCCCTGCGTTTTAAGAATCGCTTTGGCCCGGATGGCATAAAAAACGAGGTACGCAAAACAGATCACCCCGATAATATAAGAGTACTGAATGCCGAGGGCGCCGTCTGCAAGCCATCCCTGCAGTACGCTTATGACTCCGCCACCCATAATCATCATTACTAAAAAACTGGCGCCTTCATTCGTATGTTTACCAAGACCAGCGACAGCTAACGTAAATATGCATGGCCAAAGTGTTGAGCAAAACAAACCAACGCTGATAAATGCATACACGCTGACCATGCCCGACGCGAACATGCCTATCAGCAGTGCCGTGATGCCCATAAGCGATTGAATCAGCAACTGCCTGGCCGGGTTGCCTTTGCTTAAAATGACCGACACAATAATAGCGACGATGATCAAGCCGTAGACATAAAAGGGGGTAATGTCGTGATTTGCGATTTTATTAATCAGCAGGAAGACACCGAAAGCCAGGTAAGGCATCAGGAAATTGAGTGCCTGTTTTGTACCTTTGGTGATATCAAATGCGCCGGTGGAGGCTGTCCAGCGGCCGATCATCAAACTCGCCCAGTATAGCGACACGAACGGGGCAATGCTCTCCGTCGGCGTGTTTAATTTTTCTTTCATGAAATGCGGGAGATTGCTTGCTGTAGACACTTCCACGCCTACATATAAAAAGACGGCTACCATGCCGAGCACCAGTTGCGAATAGCCGAGGGCACTTTTTTTGACCGCGCCGAGCTCTACATTGTATACATCTGTCGGGGAACTTGCCAGTACTTCATCGGGTTCCGCCTCGATCTTATTAGGCAGCGATGAAAATTTAAAAATGATCGCCACCAGGATGAACAGTGCCCCTAAAATCAGGTAAGGCGTTTTAACTGCCTCGATGCTGGCAATCTGCGGTTTCGCACCAACAACCACCGAACCGAAAATAGCGATGCTCACCAGGATCGGTCCGATAGTGGTTCCAAAATTGTTTACACCACCGGCAAGGCTTAAACGCTGTGCCCCTTTCCGGGGATCTCCCATGGCAATGGCGAGTGGATTTGCCGCGGTCTGCTGCAAGGAGAAGCCAAGGCCCACAATGAAGAGGCCGGTAAGCATTAACGGATAAGAAGCTGTTTGCGCCGCCGGGTAAAACAACAACGTGCCAAGCGCGGAAATGACGAGCCCGAGCGAGATGCCATTCTTATAACCGATCCGGTTCAGGATATCGCCACCGCTTGCCTTTGATACGAAATAATAAATGAGGGAACCGACTGTGTATGCAATGTAAAATGCGAAAGAAATCATCTGTGACTGCCAGGATTCGAGGTTGAGTTTTTCCTGGAAAACCGGGATAAGAATATCATTGCTCGCTGCCACAAATCCCCAGAAAAAAAACACACAAACCAGCACACTAAACTGGGACCACTTCGTTTGTTGATTCATAAGCAATCGTTCAATTTATAAATGAACCTTGAAAGTAACAAGATTCCACTAAGCTAAAATTTTTTTCATCAACAGCAACAACTAATCGAAAACCTTCCTACATTGTTAGCATTATACTTTAACCGCAACCTCTGCCGCCAATGGAAATTGTACACGTTACCGCCGAATGTTATCCTGTAGCTAAAGCGGGAGGATTGGGAGATGTTGCAGGGGCACTGCCACAGTATCAAAACAGGCTCGGTCATATTGCCAAAGTGGTGATGCCGATGTATCGGACAAAGTTCCTGTACGACAATGAATGGGAGGTCACCCACAAAGGCGGCGCAAATCTCAGCAATTCCTGGTTCGAATACACCATCATAAAAGAAAAGACCAACAAACTGGGTTTCGACCTCTACCTGGTAGACATCAATGGCCTGCTCGACCGCGAAAAAATCTACTCTTACGATGACGACACGGAAAGATTTATCTCATTCCAGATTGCCGTTGTAGACTGGCTGGCCACCTGGAAACATCACCCTGACGTGGTGCATGTGCACGATCACCATACTGCACTGATCCCCTTCATGCTTAAATATTGTTACGCATACCAGCGCCTCGGCACCATTGCCACGGTATTAACCATTCACAATGCACAATACCAGGGTGCGATTGGCTGGGAAAAAACAAGTTATGTACCGCACTGGGATGGCTGGCGCTGGGGATTGCTCGACTGGAAAGGCAGCATCAATCCGCTTGCAAGCGGAATCAAATGTGCGTCAAAAGTCACCACCGTTAGCCCGAGCTACCTGGGAGAACTGAGATACATGAGTGCTGGCCTTGAAGCCCTCTTCGAATATGAAAGAGGCAAATGTGTCGGTATTTTAAACGGCATCGATGTGAAGGTATGGGATCCGCAAACTGATACTTATCTCGACGATCACTTCTCCGTCGACACGATAGAAGCCGGTAAACTTGCCAATAAAAAAATCCTTTGCGACACGTTCCACCTGGATATTAATAAACCACTCATCATATTTATTGGCCGCCTGGTGGGTGAAAAAGCAGCAGACCTGCTGCCACAGGTAATCGGTGACTCGATCTATTATATTAACCAGCGGATGAATTTCCTGGTGCTGGGCAGCGGTGATGCCTGGGTAGAAAGCCAGTTGGAAAGCATGCGCAGTTTGCTCGCCGGTTCATACAACGCGCAGATCGGCTACAACGAAAAACTCAGCCACATCATGTATGCAGGGGCGGATTTCCTGTTGATGCCAAGCCGCGTGGAACCATGTGGCCTGAACCAGATGTACGCCATGCGCTATGGAACGGTGCCGATCGTACGCAGAACGGGTGGACTGATCGACACGGTCATTGACTATGGTGAGCCGGGCGGGTATGGCGTTTGCTTCACCAATGCTTCGGTAGGAGATATTACACAGGCCGTATACCGGGCTGTGGAACTGTATGATGACAAGGAAAAAATGATCGCAATACGCAGGCAGATCATGGAACTGGATTTTAGCTGGGATAAAAGCGCACAAGAGTACATCGACGTATATGAAAGTATTGTTATACCCAAAACGCCTGTACCTATACTCGTTATTGCTGACGAAAAATAAATAGGATTAAAGCAGCGCCTTTCATGTAATTGCTAATATCTTTAAATAAATAAGCAACGCGTGTACATTATTGCGTTGCCGGTATCATAACTCAATCATCCTCTATAAAAAGAATCATATGGCACACTCAACGCTTGCAGTTATATTAGGTGGAGGTGCGGGAACCCGCTTACACCCGCTCACAGCCAGCCGCAGTAAACCGGCCGTGCCCATCGCCGGAAAATACCGCCTGGTGGATATTCCTATCTCCAATTGCATCAATTCGGGCATTAACCGGATGTTCGTACTCACGCAGTATAATTCGGCATCGCTGAACCGGCATATTAAAAATACCTATCATTTCAGCGCGTTCAGCGCGGCCTTTGTGGATATCCTGGCTGCTGAGCAAACGCCCGATAATCCTACCTGGTACCAGGGTACGGCCGATGCGGTACGCCAGAGTCTGCGGCATATTGGTCCGTTCGACAGTGAATACATCCTGATACTGTCCGGTGACCAGTTATACCAGATGGATTTCCAGGCCATGCTTGATAATCATAAAAATCTCGATGCCGACATCACCGTTGCTACCATACCGGTAGACGCACGCGACGCCCCCGATTTTGGCATCATGAAGAAAGATGCCGATGGGTATATCACCAGTTTTACGGAAAAGCCGAAAGTAGGTCTTGAAAATTGGGTAAGCGATACCGGTGCCGAAATGCAGAGCAAGGGCCGTCATTACCTCGCTTCTATGGGCATTTATATTTTCACCCGCAAGCTGCTATTCGATCTGCTTGAAAACGAAAAGAAAGATGCCACTGATTTTGGCAAAGAAATCATTCCGGAATCGATTGGCAAACACAAAGTGGTCAGTTACCAGTACGACGGGTATTGGACCGATATCGGAAATATTCATTCCTTCTTCGAAGCAAACCTTGGTTTAACGGCTGAAATTCCTGATTTTAACCTGTTTGATAACAGCAAATCGATCTATACACGTGCCCGTATGCTGCCACCGGCAAAAATCAGTGGCACTACCCTGGAGAAGACCCTGATTGCAGAAGGTTGCATCATCAATGCTTCACGGGTGGAAAACAGTGTGGTGGGTATTCGCTCCCGCGTCGGTTATGGTACCACCATCGTGAGCAGTTATATCATGGGCAATGATTATTTTGAAACGATCGCCGAGATCGCAAAGGCGCTTGAAAAAGGTGTTCCGAGTATCGGCATCGGGCAGCGCTGTTATATTAAAAATGCGATCGTGGATAAAAACTGTCGCATCGGTGATGATGTGCGGATAAACGGTGGCAGCCACCTGGAACCTACAGATCATGCGCTGTATACCGTAAAAGACGGTATCGTTGTCGTGAAAAAAGGAGCGGTGCTGCCCAACGGATACGTTATCTAAAAATTTGCTCATTCGTGTTCTTCCAGCTCATAGCCGATAGCTTATCGCTGATTGGTGATTGCTGACTCAATGTCTTAAGTAAGAAAATAATCAATATTCAACGCTCAATTTTCAATGCTCGATGTTGAAAACTCAGCCTGACCGACTATTCTTTATTGAATATTGAGCGTTGAATAATGATCATTGATTTTTTCGAGACGCCTTAACTAAATGACATTCATAGCTGATAGCTCATAGCTGATAGCTGATAGCTGATAGCTGATAGCTGATTGCCCATACCTCGAAATGCTGTGAAAAGATAATACCGACTGCTGATGGCTGCTGCTGCGAATACGATTTCAGTATCTTCGGAAGGACTGGTGCCCAAGCCACGATTGTCCTTGTGGCAGATCTTTACCATGAGCTTCGGCTTTCTTGGTATCCAGTTTGGATTTGCACTGCAGAATGGAAATACGAGTCGGATACTTCGGTCGTTTGGTGCTGATGTTGAGCAGCTACCCATGTTCTGGATCGTGGCGCCATTGGTGGGCATGCTCGTACAGCCCATCGTCGGGCATTATAGCGACAAGACCTGGAACCGCGTTGGCCGACGCAAGCCATATTTCCTTGCCGGCGCGTTGCTTTCTTCCACCGCCCTGATATTTTTACCCAATTCCGGTGCTATGGCCGGCATTATTCCTGCGCTCTGGATCGGGGCAGGCATGGTGATGGTCATGGATGCGTCCTTTAACGTTGCCATGGAACCCTTCCGGGCACTTGTAGCGGATAACCTGCCGGAAAGCCAGCGTACGCTTGGCTTTAGCATACAGACGTTTCTCATCGGCCTCGGTGCCGTTGCGGGTTCCTACCTGCCCGAGTTTCTGGGCAATCACGGCTTTAGCCTGCAATCCGGTCCCGATGGCGTAGCTGATAATATCCGGTACGCTTTTTACATCGGCGCAGTTGTTTTTGTGGCCGCGATCCTCGTAACAATATTTTTCTCGAAGGAGTACCCCCCGGCAGAATATGCACGGTACCACGGCACGCCCCATGTCGCCGAAAAAGGCAAGTCTGGTATTTCGCAGATATTGACCGATTTCGCCAACATGCCGAAGGCCATGAAACAACTTGGTCTAGTGCAATTTTTCAGTTGGTTTGCGCTGTTTAGCATGTGGGTATTTACGACGGACGCCGTTGCCACGCATGTGTATGGCTTAACCGGTGAATACTCCCAATCGGTTGCCTACAACCAGGCCGGAAATAAGGTCAGTTCGGCGTTTGGCGTTTACAACTTCGTGGCCATGCTGTATGCGCTGTTATTGCCGGCGATTGCCAAACGTATCGGTCGGAAGGCGACGCACGCCATTTCGCTGCTCGCGGGCGGAATCGGGTTACTGTCAGTCTTTTTTATAAAGGATCCGGCGATGCTCAATTTGTCGATGGTAGGAGTGGGTCTGGCCTGGGCGAGCATATTGTCTATGCCTTACGTAATTCTTTCCGGCTCCATCCCCCCTGGCAAACTGGGTATTTATATGGGGATATTTAATTTCTTTATCACCTTGCCACAGATCGTAAATGGCTTACTGGGTGGCTGGATCGTGCGTCACATCTATGGTGGCAAACCTATTTACGCCATCGTACTGGCAGGCTTCCTACTGATCTGCGCGGCAGTGAGTGTGCTGTTTGTGCACGACACGAAGGGGAAAGCAGTTTAAAGTTTAAGGTTTAAAGTTTAAAGTTTAAAGTTAGGGTCGAATTTAAGAAGACTCCTTCTTCGCCCATACCCCATACCCCATACCCCATACCCTTCTTCTGATTTCTGATTTCTGATTGCTGATAGCTGATAGCTGATTGCTGATTGCTCACAGCTTCTTCAAAGCATCATCTGCCACTGCATCCTCACTCCCTCCTCACCCCATCTTTTCATAATTTCCCTGATCTGTTTACGAAAATCGGCGCCGACTATTTTTTTGCCTTTTTTAGGTGCCATCAATTCAGCCTCCGAAAAACCAGTTACCTGTAATTTGGTGGCATACCAGGTGGTGTGCATGCGCGGGATCGCCAGTCCTAGGATCATGCCCGGTAGACCCGTAAAGGATTCAGGGCCCCCCGAAGGAACAATTTCGTCCGAATAGAAGGCAATTACAATGATCGAATCCATCACTTTTCCCACCGCTTTGCGGCAATCAAAGCCGGCAATCTTGCGTATTTCAGTCCCGATTTTCCAGTCAATTTTTCGCAGTGAATCGCTGATCAGGTAGGTGTCCCCATATACGTTTTTCTGCGTAACAGAGCGGCTGCTGTCGAGATTGGTTGAAATGATGTTGTCTGCATCAAAAACGCCCC